>CAZBZA010000594.1:0-2522 GCA_964495865.1 uncultured Lentimicrobiaceae bacterium | reverse complement strand
TTACAAAACCCAAAATGCTTTCGCAAACCTTAAAATGGAATTTTTAACCGAAATTTAATTGAGTGACAGATAATTTCCAACCAATTTCAGTAACAAATACACCTAATATTTTTCGTATCTTTGGTATAATAAACATGAGCAGGAAAAAGCTCTCATACTATCACCTTAAACCCTTTTCTATATGGAAATCTTTATGGCATCACGTCTTACCGCAGGCAACAAAATATTCCCTTCGAAAATCAGCATCGGCCCTCAGGGTGTGACATTAAAAATACCGGGGCTGTTCAGCGGAAATGAAAAAACGGTTCCTTACACCCGGATTTCTTCTGTGGATATCAAGAGCCCATTTATCGGGTTTTCGACCATAGTTATCGAAACTACCGGCGAAGGCCGCATAGGAGCGCATGGCTTTAAAAGAAGCGAGGTAAAAAGAATGAAAGAACTTATTCTCGAAAGGATAAACAGCTATACTCAAAAAGAGTAATGCAATTAATGCCTGCATTAGATTCAACCGAAATTTCTGGCTTATTTTGCCAGCTAACTGTCTGTTGTTGCTGCATATTTCTTAGAACTATCTGTTCAATCTGTTTATTTCCTTCCTGTTGACATAGAGTTTTTTCTTATCATTGCATCTTCCTAAATAAATTTACGATGTACTCAAAAAGTCTTTTTGCAGCAATGCTGATATGCCTGTCAGCCCTCACGTTTGCACAGAAAAATTACCTTACCGAAACCAAAGCTGATAAGGATAAACGCATGGAATGGTGGCGCGATGCACGTTTTGGAATGTTTATCCACTGGGGACTGTATGCCGTGCCCGCAGGCGAGTACAAAGGCGAAACCGGCTTCGGCGAGTGGATTATGGATGAAGCAAAAATACCGGTTCCGGAATATGAAAAATTTGCCGCACAATTTAACCCGGTAAAATTTAATGCTGACGAATGGGTTAAAATTGCTGCTGATGCCGGTGCAAAATATATTGTAATTACATCGAAACATCACGACGGGTTCAGCATATACGACTCAAAAATAAGCGATTACGATATTATGGATCGCACTCCTTTTAATCGTGACCCTTTAAAGGAATTAGCCGAAGCTTGTAAAAAGCAGGGGGTTGTGCTTTGTTTTTATCACTCCATTATGGACTGGCACCATCCGGATGCCAAAGGCGACAGGTTTTCGCTGTACCGCGATAACTACCTGAAAACACAGCTCCAGGAGTTGCTTACCAACTATGGACCAATCGGCGCATTGTGGTTCGATGGCGAATGGATTGACGAATGGACCGAAGACCAGGGCAAAGAACTTTATAATTATGTGCGCAGCCTTCAGCCATCAATTATTATTAATAACCGCGTAGGCAAAGGCCGTTCGGGAATGCAGGGCATGAACAGCTACGAAAATGCCGCCGGCGACTTTGGCACACCGGAACAGGAAATACTTGAAACCGGCTCAAGCCAGGATTGGGAAAGCTGCATGACCATGAACGACCACTGGGGTTATAATAAAAATGATAAAAACTTTAAACCTGCCGGGGCGCTCATCTGGAACCTGGTGGATTGCGCTGCAAAAGGCGGAAATTACCTGCTGAATGTGGGCCCGACTGCCGAAGGACTTATCCCTGGCGAAAGCGTTGAACGCATGAACGAAATAGGCGGATGGATGAAAGTTAACTCCTCTGCGATTTATAAATCGAAAGCCTGGAGCCATTTCGAAGACAACGAAAACATACGCTATACTACTGATAATAAAGGAAATGTAAACGCATTTGTAAAAGGATGGCCCGGCGAAAAACTTATTCTTAAAAAGATAAAACCGGCAAAAGGATCAAAAATCAAATTTTTGGGAACAAATGAGTCTTTTAGCTGGACATCGACAGAAAACGGCATTGAAATCATACTTCCGTCAAAATACAGCAACCCGGAAAACCGTCCGTGTAACTATGTGTATGTATTTAGCATGAAAGGAAAACCGCAACCGGTAAGCCTTCCTCCGGTTATCGGAAATGCGGACGAACAGAAAACCGGTTCGCGGATTTTCAGCAAAGAAACTACTATTACGCTTGTAACTCCCGAAACCGGAGCTTCCATTTATTATACCCTCGACGGAGCGCAACCGGATAAAAATTCAAGATTGTATTCCGCACCGGTTACAATTACCAAAAGCTGCGAATTGAAAGCAGTAAGCATGACTAAAGGTAAAGTGAGCAGTAATACCGCCACGTTCAGCCTGAGCAAAGCGAAATACGAAATCACACTTTTAAGTGAGGTTTCACCTAAATATAGTGCATCGGGACCCAAAACCATTGTGGACGGGAGAAAAGGATCAGGAAAATTTTCTGATGGCAAATGGCTGGGCTTCGATGGAAATGACTTTGAAGCGGTTATTGATCTCGGATCGGTGAAACCTATAACGGAAGTCGAAGCGTCATTTCTGCAGTCGCATAATTCATGGATATTTCTGCCACTTTCGGTTGAAGTTTATACTTCCGATGACGGTAAAAACTATTCTCCTGCAGGAGT
>CAZBZA010000593.1:0-2528 GCA_964495865.1 uncultured Lentimicrobiaceae bacterium | reverse complement strand
ATGTGGAAATATGCCCGGGTTTTGTGGCTGGCACTAACTATTCTGGTTTCTGCAGACACTGTTAATGCCCGGCAAATTCCTACCCTTCATTTTAACCTGAAGAATGGTTTGACTTCAATTGGCATGCTGAGTGATTTTTTTGATAACGAGCAGAAAAACTTCGGGGAGGGAATTAGTTTCGGTATTAAGAAGAAGGACAACAGCCAAGCTTTTCATTTTGATTTTCTCAACAACTACAATCCGTTGAAAGATCGCTTGCATTGCTTGCCCCAGAGCTATCATGTAAACGGAACCAATTGGAGCGGAATCTACCAATCCGTTTATTCCTATGTTACCTCTGAAAACTTTACGCTGCTTGCTGAAACCTTCAACTTCAATGCAGGAAGTAGTGCCACTTCGCCTCAACCTGAGTTTAACATGCGACATCCATGGTGGGGACTCTGGTATACTAATATCTTTGTGTTGCTTTTTCTATCAGCTGCCGGAATATTTTTTGTAAAAAAAACTATTTCACTTGCGAGGCACAAGGAACGTGAAAAAGCTGAAATAGCCCGAAAAACAGCTGAGCTCGAAATTATGGCACTGCAGGCGCAAATGAACCCACACTTTATTTTTAACTCAATTAACAGCATACAATATTATGTGTTAACCAACAAAACAGATGAGGTTTTAAGTTATTTATCTGATTTTTCGAAAGTTGTAAGGGCGTCATTAGCTAATATTACAAAAAAGATGGTACCCCTGCACGAGGAAATTGAATCGTTGAAAAGTTACCTACGAATTGAGCGGATGCGGTTTCCCGGCAAATTCGAATTTACACTTGATATAAAAGCTTCCCTGGATCCACTAGTAAAAAAAATACCGCCATACCTTATACAGCCAATTGTCGAAAATTCTGTAAAACATGGATTTATTGACAAAAACGGCAATGGTCACCTTAAAATCACTTTAGAAGAAATTGATAATGAAACATTAAAATGTACTGTAACTGATGATGGAATTGGGAGAGCAAAAGCACGCGAAACAGAGGGCTCCGCTGCCGAACCGGCCAGGCCTCAAAGCAGTGTGATTACTGAAACACGCCTCCGGTTATTAAATTCATTTGAAAAACCAGATCGTTATAAAGTTGTTTACACTGATCTAACTGATAATGAAGGCAATTCAGCCGGATTAAAAGTTGAAGTTTATTTAGCTGTTGAAAACGCATGAATCATGATAGCGTTTATCAGTGTTTCGAAAGCGCTTACATTCAATCCCGAGCGTTTATACATTAACGATTTCCAGGAAACAGAATCAAAGTATCTTTAACCCAGTAACTCTTCCATTTTTATATCAAATTTTTATAAGCCCAGAAACAGAAATGTTCCGGGCTTTTTTTTGCCCTTTAACATAAATGCAGCTTACAAATCGATATTCGAAAAAGAATAGAAGTTAATGAATATATTGCAATCATTAAATCATTACTTTTTTTACGGACTATGAAACCTGTTTCCCTTCCCAAACCCTGTATTCCCATGCTTCGAGGGAAAAACATGGTGTATCGCCCATAATAACATTCATTTCCGTAATCACGTCTTTGTACCTGCCCTGGAAACCTGTACCCGTAAACCGGAAATTAACAAGTTCACTGCTCAGATTCAAGGCAACCACTACTTTCCCATCTGTGCTTTCGCGTTTGAAGCACAAAACTTTATCGTCCCTATCGGTAGTAAGAAGCTGAAAATCAGTTTTAGGTTGTAAGCTCCACAGTGCGGAGTTTTGCATTCGAAGATGAGCAAGTTTTGAATACAAAACCGCCATTTTATCCTCTTTCCATTCGATAGTGTCCTTGTCAAAAAACGAAAGTCTACGGTAATTTCCGGCTTCCATTCCCGAATAAATCATTGGCATTCCCGGAAGGGTAAAAACAAGTACCGCAAAAGCTTCGAGTCCGAAGTGAAGCCGTTCAATCTCCGACCCATTCCACGAATTTTCGTCATGATTACTCATAAACAACATCGTATCGGAGCCTGAGGGGAAATCAGTAATTTCGGAAGGTATGCGCCAGCGTATTTCTTCAGCGGTATAGTTGCCGGCAGCAATATCATTCCACACATGCATCAGGTTCCAGTTGTAAAGCACATCAAATGCTTCCTCGGTAAGATCGCGCTGTTCGGCTTCGGCGAGCATAAAAACAGGTTTCACGGTTTCCAGTTCTTTACGCGCCTGGTTCCAGAAATCAGTTGGAACAAGCATAGCCATATCGCACCTGAAACCATCAATATTGGCAGTTTTAACCCAGAACTCCATCGAAGATATCATCTCTTTGCGTAGAGCAGGATTGGAATAATCGAGCCCGATCACATCTTCCCATTCCGGAAACGGCGGATGCACCTCCCCTGCTTCGTTACGACGGTAAAAATCCGGAAATTCATGGACCCAGTGATGGTCCCATGCAGTATGGTTTGCAACCCAGTCGAGTATAACATACATACCCAGAGAATGAATTTCTTTTACAAGATCAGTAAAATCTTCCAGTGTTCCATATG
>CAZBZA010000592.1:0-2529 GCA_964495865.1 uncultured Lentimicrobiaceae bacterium | reverse complement strand
CGTTCGATCATCTGATCCACATTTTCGGCATATCCGTATTTTACCTGTCCCCACGAAGTGATTCCCGGTTTAACTTTAAGCAGCAGCCTGTAATGAGGTGCCCGTTGGGTTATCTGGTCAATAAAGAATTGCCTTTCGGGCCTTGGACCAACCAGCGACATATCGCCTTTGAGTACAGAGAAGAACTGGGGAATTTCATCAAGCCGTGTTTTACGCATAAATCTTCCGAAAGAGGTAACGCGATTATCATTTTTTGAAGATAGCATAGGCGTTCCGTTTTCGGCTCCAATGATCATTGAACGGAATTTGGGTATCATAAAGGTGCGACCGCTGATTCCTATTCGTTCCTGAGTGTAAAATACAGGCCCTTTCGACGACAGTTTTACTCCAATAATGCAAAAAAGATAAATCGGTGATAAAATAATTATTGCTATTGCTGAAAGAGCAATATCCATAACGCGTTTCAGGTTAAGCTGCCAGGGAGGCATAAAGTCGAAAGAAACCTGAATGAGCGGCGTTTGATAAATGGATGTCGTTTTTACAGTACCTAGTAAGAAGTCTTGCATATCCGGTATTACTTTAATGAGTACATCTGTGTCTTCAATTTCAGAAATAATCTGTTCGATGGTATTGTGTTCGGAGCGTTCGGTAGCAATTATCACCTCTTCAATATTCATTTCGCTGATCAGGTGCCTGAGGTTTGAGAAATGACCCAGGTTAGGGATGTGTTTTTCCAGTTTGTAACTGGGGTATTTCACAGCATGAACAAAACCTACAAATTTGTTAAAAGCGGCTTTAGGCTGGCTTTCAATCTCATTGTAAATGGAAATAGCATTACCATTACTACCCACTATAATGGTGTTAAATCCGATAATGCGATGCTTGAGTTTATAAAGATTGCGAGAAGTAAGAATAAGTCTGAATGTAACCGTTATCAGAAAATGCAGTAAGAACAGGTTAGCGAAAAGTTTGTAGTAGTTTTTATAGGTTTGTATTACATCATCGAGTATGAGTGCGAAAAATATAATGATGACACCAATAAGTGAAAGGAGCAGTGTTTGTCCCAGTTCGCTCATGCGCGCTTTACGGTAAACATTATGGTATGATCCTGTTAAAGAATAGAGAGCGAGCCAGAAAAGTGGTATTGCAACAACTCCGAAATAAAATTTATTATCATTGATTACAATCTGCAATGTATCGTTCATAGCCTGTGTTTCAGCTGATTTACGGAGGAAGAAAAAGATACTCCATGCAATAGCGGCCGAAAGAAGGTCAGCAATTACGAATTTAGCAGTTTGTAGTTTTTTATTCATCATAGCAGTGGTATTCGTCAGAAATGCAGAAGCTTGATATTATCAAAAAATATTTCAGCTTTGGGATCGGTGGTATTTTTCATTGCAGTAAAAAACACTTTGAAATTCGTTACATCATTATTAGAGGCAAGAGTTGGCGTGAGATTGATATAGATTTTATTCCAATCACCACTGGGATTAACTACCAAAACAGACCTCTGCGAAGTAACATAGCCGTTTAAAAACAAGCCGACAGTAAATGGATTGTTCGATTTGTAATTCAGCTCCAGGAAAACCGAAGTCCCATCGGTAGGAAGTTTAAACGAATCGTGGCTGGCACATTCAAAAACCAATGAATCAGAAGGAATTACAACTTTTGCAGCGTATTTATTGTTTTCTCCGGGAAAAACTGTCGCTAGTTCCGGCAAGGCTGTTCTAACAAGGTTTACTTCGCTCCGGGCTGTTGAATCTATTGAATAATTCGCAAATTCAAACTGTTCCTGCCAGGCAAATTTTGTGGCACTGGCATATGAAAATTTCATATGACCAAGGTCGGTTATTTTTTCGCGCTCCAGTTCGACCGATTTGTTGATTTGTGTATAAAAAGGATAAGGAACCCTTAGTTCGTTGATGCCATTAAGTTTAATGCCTGCGAAAATGGATAGGTTTGCAGGGCCGCTTTTTAAAGCCGGAACTTGCAATGGTAATTCGAAGGCTCCTATCAGTTCGTTATCAGTATAAATCCAGGCATCACATATTTTGTGTGAAGCAGTTCCTTGTATGGATGTTACATTCAAACTTATCGAATCAATAGCTATATAGGACGGAATTTCGTCGATGGAAGTTTTTGCGCAGCCGGTAAAAATTACCAGAATAGCAAGGAAGGGTATTTTGTGTATATGTTGGGTAATGTATTTCATTGGTAGTATTCGCAGTTTAATTCTTTTTGTGATTGGTTTAATTTTTTCCTGTTATTCAGGATTGTTAATTTTTGCAGCATCGTTCACTTTTTCGATGATCTGGTAAGCTACTTTAAGTGCCTGGTATCCATCGTTAATGGTAACGTGTGGTGTTCTGTTTTCGATAATCGACCGGGCAAAGCTTTCCAGTTCAGTTTGTATAGCATTGGTTGGTTTTATCTCCGGTTTTTCGAAATACACCTGTTTAGCTTCCTTTCCATTTCCTGGTTCAATTACAGGGAAAAGCGGATTGGTAATACCATCCGAGATATTTTTTA
>CAZBZA010000591.1:0-2529 GCA_964495865.1 uncultured Lentimicrobiaceae bacterium | reverse complement strand
TCAGTAACGCTAAAAGTATTCTCATACAGAAAAGTAATGAAGTTTCTTGCCCCGATTGTTTCGCAGAGCAAGTGAAAATTAATTGCCACAAAGATAGATTTTCTTTTACTAATGGTATAAAAGTAAAAAAATCAATCCGGGAATTCTTGTTTATCTGATTATTCCTTTGCGGTAAATATTTTTTTATGGCACACATTTGTATGTAGCCAGTTATTATTAAAAAATGCTCCACCCGATTTGAGTTTCTTTGTGATAAACCATTCATTATCCAAGAAAACTCACTTTCTGATCCGATTAATTCAATGCTTTGGTCTATTTTAATTCCAATGCATTCCGGCCATCTTTACCCATTCTGATAAATTGATTATCAGAATATAACAACAAGTAATCAGGGATAGGATAAATGGCAAAATTATTATCTACTTTGGATATATATTTTACATTCTGATCCATTTTCCCATCGGTTTGCTTACGTCTTAATTCAAGAGAATTAAAATTATCAATATAGTATATCCAATTATCACTCACTGTCCAGTAATCGTAGGGCTTGCCTTTGTGTATGCAATTTCTGTATTCCAACAACAGTTTATCCCTTGGAGCCATTTTACTGTAAGGATCCGGAGAATTTTCATCCCTAATATTAATTTTGTACAAACCTTTTGTACCCTTATGTTCTTTACCGTCTGTAGAACGCGTATCAACTTCATTTAAAAAATAGTATATCCATCCATCGTCAACTATAAATTTAGTCAGTCTTTTATAATTAGACATTAACTGTTCTTTCTTCTTTTTCTTAATATCATAAATATACAAACCGCCAATATCAGCGATTCCTTCCCACACTCCTGAATAGTAGCAATAATAATCGTCTGTTGAAAAAGCAGTCAGCTCTTTTTCATCGAAATATTTTTGTTTTGCCTTATCTAAATTCAGGGATGTAAGCCTATAAACCTCATAATCCTGATTCAGATATACGATGAAATAGTCAAAAACACGCATATAGTGCATATAATCCAGATCATTAATAAGCGTGCGTTGGCTGCCATCAATTCCAATCATGTAGAGTCCGGATTTCGTTTCTTTATTGGTATTCTGGTAGTAAATAGTTCGACCAACAACATTAATTTGGTTCGGTTTATCGTTGCATAATTTGGTTTTTTCACTGCCATCTAGTTTGATCTTATACAGTTTTAGCGAATCGTACGGATTGGCATAATAAATCCAATTGTTTTGCGATGCCACCATCCCGCCATCAATAAGTGCCGCATTGCTATTGCCTTGTCTGTTAGCTTTTAAAACAATAACTTCACATTGCGCCGAAGTGATACCTTGCAATGTCGCTATTACCATTGTTTTTCCCGAAGTTAAAGCTTTGATTTTACCTGTTGCGTCAACGGTTGCTACAGCAGGTTTGCTCGAAGTCCATACAACAGAAGGAGTATCAGCCCGGGCATTTTTTATTCGCGCTGTCAAACTAAAATCATTTTCTTTCTCAAAAAGCTCAAGTGTTGTTTGACTGAGAATGATTTCCGGAGAAGGGGTTTCGCGGGGTACGCGAACGGACTCACTTGCACTGGTATCTCTTTTCGTTCTTGTTTTGGGTTCCTGCGCCAAAACCATAAGACTTACACTGAGAAATGTCAAAATAATGATAAGTTTTTTCATAGCTCGCTAATTTGGCATTTAAAATTATGAAAAAAACAAATATGAAAGAATTGAATATAATAAAGAATAATTCTAAATTATTATTGGCACTAAAGAGTGAATTGGAGTCCATGATCAGCGAATTGAGAATAATCAATCATCATGAACCGGAAACGGGTTCTTGAATAATTACTCCGCTGCGTAATACGTACTCCGCTTCTCCTTCTATCTTTATCCCTTCATATATGTTCGAATCACAATTCTGAAACTGTGTTTCAACCGAAATTACCGATTTCACTTCCGGATTCCAGATCATCAAATCAGCATCCGAACCCACTTCTATGGCTCCTTTTTGTGGATACAGATCGAAAATCCGGGCAGCGTTGGTTGAGGTTAATCCGACAAATTGTTGCAAACTTATTTTTTTAGTTAAAACGCCATAGGTATAAAGCAAAGCCAGCCTGTTTTCGATTCCACCGGCACCATTAGGGATTTTTGTAAAATCGTTTATCCCAACATCCTTTTGCCCTTTTGTGTTAAAAGGGCAATGGTCGGTAGAAAATACATCCACAGTGCCATCAGCAATTGCTTCCCAAAGTGCCGCCTGATCTTGCTTTGAACGGATGGGCGGACTGATCACATATTTCAATGTCTCTGGTAATGGTTTTGAGTACACACTTTCGTCGAGTACTAAATACTGGGGACAGGTTTCGCAAAAAAGTGGCAGACCTTCCTTTTTGGCTTCTCTTACGTATTCAATAGATTTCGCGGTTGAAGTATGAACAATATAGGTTCTGCATCCGGTTTTGCGGCAAAGGTCAATTACTTTCCTGACAGATTCGGATTCAACTTCAGCAGGCCGTGAAAGGGCGTGATACAAAGGTT
>CAZBZA010000590.1:0-2531 GCA_964495865.1 uncultured Lentimicrobiaceae bacterium | reverse complement strand
TACCTTAATTTCCCGAACCAAACCGAAGAAGCATTTAACTTTTACAAATCGGTTTTCGGCGGCGAATTTATTGGCGGGATTTCGCGTTTCGGCGATATCCCTCCTTCACCCGATATGCCTCCAATGGCGGAAGTGGATAAAAACCTGGTCATGCATATTGTATTGCCCATCCTTGGCGGTCATCATTTAATGGGAACCGATGCGCCGGAGTCGATGGGTTTCAGGGTACATTCCGGGAATAATGTTTACCTCAACCTCGAACCTGATACAAGGGCTGAAACCAAACGTCTTTTCGATGCGCTTTCGGCTGGAGGCAAGGTGGAACAGGAGTTGCAGGATATGTTCTGGGGCGATTATTACGGAAGTTGTAAAGATAAATTTGGCGTGCAGTGGATGTTTAACTGTGCAGAGAAAAAGTGATTTACCGTAATTTTCGAAATAACTTCACAATACTATTTGCATAATTTTGGCGATCTGCTGTAATCAGTTTAAAATTATTAATCATGAACAATACTCTATATCCTTGCCTTTGGTTCGATGGGAATGCAAAGCAAGCCGCGGAATTTTACTGTTCCGTTTTTCAAAATTCAAAAATAGTTGACGATAATCCGCTTGTGGTCACATTTATGCTTAACGGGAAACTGATAATGGGCTTAAATGGCGGACCTATGTTCAAATTCAACCCATCCATTTCACTTTTTGTGTATTGCGAAACTCTTGAGGAAACCAACTCAGTATGGAACAAACTTATCGAAGGTGGAAAGGAACTGATTCCGATTGATAAATACCCCTGGAGCGAAAGATACGGCTGGCTCGAAGATAAATTTGGGTTTACCTGGCAGATTTCCATTCAGGATAGTGATGACTCAAAACTTACCATAACGCCTGCCATGTTATTTACAGGCAATCAGTTTGGCAGGGCCGAAGATGCCATTAATTTTTATAGCTCGGTATTCGATAATTCGTCCACTGATATACTGATCCATTATGAGGACAACGACCCTAACAAAGGCAAGGTGCTTTATTCCGAATTCAGGTTGAATCATTATAACATCATAGCAATGGACGGCCCGGGTGTGCATGAATATACTTTCAACGAAGCTGTTTCATTTACCGTAAGCTGTCGCACGCAGGAAGAAATTGACTACTACTGGAACAGGCTTACTGAAGGCGGAAGCGAGGGGCAATGCGGCTGGCTCCGGGATAAATTCGGTGTTTGGTGGCAAATCGTTCCGGAAATTCTGACAACTTTAATGAATGATCCCTCAAAATCGGACCGCGTTATAAACGCATTTATGCAGATGAAGAAATTTGAGATTGAGAAGCTGGTGAATGCGTAATAATTTTAAGGATTTCATTTACGGGAGAGTTATAGCGAATGGGGTTAAGTCTGAAATAACAAATGTTGGTCCTTCCGCTAAGTCACCATCTCAATCCCGCTTAAATCTGCTTTCCCTTGTTTCAGGAATTCGTAGGTAATCCGGTCGGCTTTGCAGTCGATAAAACGGATTTGTTTCAGCTTTTTGTTATTTTTAAAGAAAGTGTTGATAAGCGATGCATTCTGAAATGTTACCCTGGTAAATGCGCAGTTTTCGAAATAGCAATCCTCCAAAGTGCCGCCGAAAACCAAATCAGTAATTTGCGCGTCAACAAACGA
The DNA here is from genome assembly GCA_964495865.1 of uncultured Lentimicrobiaceae bacterium. Classification (GTDB taxonomy): domain Bacteria; phylum Bacteroidota; class Bacteroidia; order Bacteroidales; family UBA4417; genus UBA4417. Next base: position 874 of record CAZBZA010000590.1, on the reverse strand, counting down.
GGTGCGGTTCCAGATAGCATTTGCTATGGTATTTTTCCCTTTGTCGCTGGTTTTAGCCACCACTCCTGATAATCCTCCGGATTTAATCGCTACTCCGGTAAAATCTACGCCGCTTAAATCGCAGCCGAAAATATAGCTTTCCGAAAATGTGGTTCCGTTAAAATTGGCTCCGGCGAAATCGCAGGCATTTATATGTGTTCTTGTAAAAAGGGTTTCCTTCAGCGAACAGTCCCTGAAACTATTTTTGTTTAAGTGTGAACTCTCAATGCGGCTGTTGCTGATGTTAGACCCTGAAAAATCGCAGCTATCGATGTTATTGCTTTTCAGGATAAGCCCCGGCAAATCGGAACCTACAAACTTACAACGCTGCATATTGGATGAACCGAATTTTTCATGCAGGTTTTTCAACCCGGAAAAGTCAGCGTCAACCCAGTTTCCGAGCGACATATCCCAGCTGATTTTTTTACCTGCAGGGGCAACAGGAAGGATCTGAGTTTCAATCTGCCAATCTGGTAACTGCGTTGCCAGAGTTTCATCAATTAATTTTACGGTGGTTGCAGATTGGAAGTTATCGGAAAAATAGTTGAGGTCAACACCCAGCATTTCAGCAATGCGGTTAAATGTAATGATATCGGGCATTGATTCGCCGCGTTCCCACTTCCCGACAGCCTGTGGACTAATAAATAAACGATCAGCAAGCTGTGCCTGCGAAATATTTGCTTTCTTGCGTGCTTCGGCAATTTTATTGCCAATTTTCTTTGTTCCTGACATGGTACAGTTTTTAAAATTTTTGATGCAGCAAAGGTATTTCGATGCACGCCCGGAATCAAAAATAAACGATTACTTATAGTTGTAAAACCACTACTTATAGTTG
>CAZBZA010000589.1:0-2537 GCA_964495865.1 uncultured Lentimicrobiaceae bacterium | reverse complement strand
TATTCTTTACGTACTTTTTCATGAAGCAGTTCAGCAAATGCTTCGGCAAGGCGGTCGGCAAGTATTTTTACCATGATGGCATTGTAGTCATCATTCTGATCTTCATACTGTTTCACCCATTTCTCTATACCTAATCCTGCCGTTACAGCAAAAAGTCCGATGTAATCGTTGTAGCCGGAATCAGCCGGAGCTATAAAATCAGCGAGTGAAAGATTCGGGATTCCATTTTCTTTTTCTTCCTCGTTACGGAGGAAATGCAAGATGTTTTTTTTGTTTCCTTCAAGGGTAAGTTCAATACTGTCGCCATTTGCGTTAGCAGGAAAAAATCCAAACACTCCATTGGCCTGGACCATTTTTTCATCAATGATCTTTTTAAGAATTACCTGGGCTTCATCAAAAAGTTTCCGGGCTTCAGTACCTTTTGCAGGATCATCAAAAATGGCGGGATATTTTCCGCTCATTTTCCAGGCATGGAAGAAAAACGTCCAGTCGATGTATTTGCTGATTTCTTCAAGCGGATAGTTTTCAAGATGTTTGACACCTATAAAGGATGGTTTGTGAGGTTTAAAGCTTTTCCAGTCGGTTTTGAAATTGTTTGCCCTGGCTTGCGACAGCGACAAATAAGTAACCCCTGCTCGTGTGCTTTCATGTTTATGCCGCAGTTGAGCGTATTTATCCTGAACCGAATCAACAAACGGCTGCTTGCCCTCTTTCGAAAGTAGTGCCGCTACTACGCTGGTAGCCCTCGAAGCATCACGAACATGAACTACAGGCTGGCTGTATTCAGGCGCAATTTTTACGGCAGTATGCATTTCGCTGGTGGTTGCTCCGCCAATTAGTAATGGAAGCGTAAATCCGCGACGTTCCATTTCCGATGCTACAAAACTCATTTCTTCGAGTGAAGGGGTTATCAATCCTGACAATCCGATTATATCCACTTTTTCCCTAATAGCAGCATCAAGTATTTTTTCGGCATGAACCATTACACCGAGGTCAACAACCTCGTAATTATTACATCCAAGCACAACGCCAACAATGTTTTTTCCAATATCGTGAACATCGCCTTTAACTGTGGCCATCAGTATTTTACCTGCCGAACTTCCTTCTCCTTTTACTTTTTCGGCTTCGATATAAGGAAGTAGAACTGCCACGGCTTTTTTCATAACCCTGGCACTTTTCACTACCTGTGGAAGGAACATTTTGCCAGCACCGAACAAATCGCCAACTACATTCATTCCGGCCATCAACGGACCTTCAATTACTTCCAGGGCTTTAGCGAAATGTGGCCGTGCTTCCTCCACATCGGTAGCAATATCGGCATCCAAACCATGAACCAAAGCATAGGTCAGGCGTTCGTTAACCGGCAGACTGCGCCATGCTTTTGCTGCGGCTTCAGTCTTTTCGCTGGTTTTCATTTTCGATGCATAATCAATCAGCCTTTCGGTCGAATCGGGCCTGCGGTTGAAAAGTACATCTTCGATCAGTTCGAGCAGATCTGCCGGAATATCATCATAAACCGGAAGATTTCCTGCATTCACAATTCCCATATCCATACCGGCTTTTATAGCATGATAAAGGAAAGCCGAATGCATGGCTTCGCGCAAAGTATCGTTACCCCGGAAGGAGAATGATAAATTGCTGATTCCGCCGCTAATCCTGGCATACGGAAGGTTTGCCTTTATCCATTTAATGGTTGCTATAAAGTCGATAGCGTAATTGTTATGCTCTTCGATACCCGTAGCTATGGCCAGAATATTCGGATCGAAAATAATATCTTCGGGAGGAACGCCAATTTCATTCACGAGGATTTTATAAGCGCGTTCGCAGATTTCGATGCGTCGTTCGAAAGTGCTGGCTTGTCCTTGTTCGTCGAATGCCATTACTACCATGGCGGCTCCGTAATTCCTTATTTTTCGTGCATGTTCCCTGAAAGCATCTTCGCCTTCCTTCATGCTTATGGAATTTACGATAGCTTTTCCCTGCAGGCATTTTAAACCGGCTTCGATAACATCCCATTTCGATGAATCTATCATGATAGGAACCCGGGCAATTTCAGGTTCCGACATCAGCATATGCAGGAAACGAGTCATTTCGCGTTGTGCGTCGAGCATGGCATCGTCCATGTTAATATCCAGCACCTGGGCACCGGCTTCTACCTGCTCGCGGGCAACGGAAAGGGCTTCGTCGTATTTTTCCTCACGAATAAGTCGTGCAAACTTTTTGGAACCGGAAACATTGGTACGTTCGCCGATATTGATGAAATTGCTGTTGGCGAAAACCAGTAACGGTTCGAGTCCGCTAAGGCGCAGATGCCTGTCAATTTCGGGCAGATGCCTGGGCGTTGATTGCTCTGCGATACGGCATAATTCCCTGATGTGTTCGGGCGTTGTGCCACAGCATCCGCCGATAATATTTACTGATTTGTTTTTAAGAATAGGGTTTACATGAGTTGCCATTTGTAGCGGCGACTCGTCATATTCGCCGAATTGGTTGGGCAAACCGGCATTGGGATAGGCACTTACATAAAAAGGAGCTTT
>CAZBZA010000588.1:0-2538 GCA_964495865.1 uncultured Lentimicrobiaceae bacterium | reverse complement strand
ATGATAACCCGCCCCAGACTTTATTATTGTATCGGGCCATTAAATTAATATCGGCCTGAAAAGTATTCATGTCGGATTTAAGAAAAACCGATGGGGTAAAAACATAGCCCTGAAAGGCTGGAAGTACTATATCGTGCCCTCCTGTAAGGTAATAATGCCGGCGATTTTTGAAGAATGTTACTCCATCCGAATCGGCTGCTGTCTTTTTTGTTTCAAGTATCTGTGTAGATGAAAAGGCGATATAATAACGCGGCTTCTGAAAAAATGCCCCTACTGCCATATCGGTGATCATAATTCCTTCTCCTGAAAGCCCCATTAAAACTGGATCACTTTCATCAACCGGGAAGAGATTGTCCTTATCAATGGACTTATTATTCAGATTTGCGTTCAAGCCGATTCCCAGTTTGGCATTACCAAGGTTCAAATGATAGGAGTATCCCAATTTTACAAGCATATTCTTGATCTGGGCTTCTTTATCCTGTGCTATACCAATTCCAATACCTCCCCGCAGAAAACGGACCGGCGCATCTGCTGTGACTAAAAATGTTTCCGGTGAAACTTTTTCCTTCGTATTATAATCTTTAAATCCAACCCACTGCTCTCTGAAAATCCCTGTAACCGTTATACCATCACTTAAACCGTAGGAACCTGGATTAACAAAAGCATTATTGAACATATTATGCGTAAATTGAGGATCCTGCTGCGCCTTTACTCCCACTGAGAAAGCCGACAATACAAATACCAGAAGTATTACACGCATTTGGGTTAAGTACATAAGTGCTATTGAAAAATCGTGCTAAAGTAACAAAAAATAGGTTTAGCCAAGAACTATCCTTTAAATTGCTTCAATTTTGTTGTTAACAAAACGCTTGTTGATATTATGTTTGTTGAGGGTATAACGATGTCATTAAAATATTATTGCAATAGTTCGTGTATGAATTTTATCCGGCTGAATATTTGTCTCTTTATCACAATGATAAAATGAAAAGGAAGATTTTCTCGCAAGGCTCTTTACTACTAAAACAAGTGGACTGTTTACATAAGCGCGGGAAAACCTGAGTTTGAGAAAAAAGTTCCTACTTAGTGTCTTTGGAAAACTCACCCGAAATAATGACTGGTTTTAGATTCCGGTGCTCTGCGCCTTAAATTATTTTCTATTTCACCAGACTACAGATATTGCGCCACTATGAGGCTTTTTATTACCCAACTATTTTAACAAATAAAGGTTCAGAGCACCGCAATATTTGTGAAATACCACAGAAAATATAATGCAAGGTGCAGCCCACCGACATATTTAATGCACGGGTTTTTACACAGATTACTCATTTCTCTTGCATTTGACACATTCATAGTACTTCTTATTCTGCTGATTATGTGATTTATATAGGTTTTTCACCAGACTCTACTTAAATATGAAAGGTATTCATGTTGATGAATTTTAAAAGTCTGTTTACAAACTTTTATTCTGTCCATCGCAAGAGCGATTTGCGTATCTTGCACCATAACAAACAGTTATAAGGCATATTTATCGATAAGGAAATTTAGAATGTTTCTTTGCAGGAATTGTAGTGGTATTTCGAAATATCTCACGAAATTTGCACCCTCGTTAAAAAAACTCAAATCAAACGTTATAATACTGATTTTATGGACTTTCGCCCGGAGAAAATTTTTTCAAAGAAATGGTTTATCAGCTACAGCCTGATCGTTATTGGTTCAATAATACTGGCAGCAGGCTTCGTTTTCTTTATTTCACCATACAAAATTGTTCCAGGTGGTGTTTATGGTATTGCCATTGTTATCCATTATCTTACCGAAGGCGTTTTTTCATGGGCTCCATCAGGTTTACCAATCGGACTAATGGGTCTGATCATGAATATACCGCTTACAATTATCGGAATTAAAATCCTCGGGCCCCGGTTCGGAGTTAAAACGGTGGTTGGTTTTGTGCTCACTTCCGTATTTATGGATCTTATCACTTACCTATACGGCGAAGCACCACTAGTAGCTGATGATGCTTTGCTTTCGTCCATTTTCGGTGGTGTACTGGTGGGGCTTGGACTTGGACTTATTTTTAAATCCAAAGCTACCTCAGGCGGATCGGATATTGTAGCTATGGTAATTGCAAAATATACAAAACTTCCACTCGGTCAGCTTATGATTTATGTTGATTCGGCAATTGTGCTGATCGGATTGCTGGTATTTGCCGACTGGAAAATCCCTTTGTATTCGTGGATTGTAATTTATATCACCGGCAAAACTATTGATATTGTATTGCAGGGTATGAGCGTTGATAAAACTTTATTTATCATTTCTGATAAATTTGAAGAAATACGTAACCGGATTATCAACGACCTGAACCGCGGTGGAACCTATATCCCCGGTAAAGGAATGTATAACGGATCTGACAAAACGATTATCTTTACAGTGGTAAACCGCCGGGAAATGGCTTTGCTCCAGGAGTATATTCACGAAATTGACCCGACAGCTTTCCTTACCGTACTCGAAGCCAATGAGATTTTGGGTGAGGGTTTTAAATCG
>CAZBZA010000587.1:0-2539 GCA_964495865.1 uncultured Lentimicrobiaceae bacterium | reverse complement strand
ATGGCCGGATCGCAGGTAACGGTTTATCTGAAAACGGATAATAATCCTCAGGAAACTACCTGGGAAATTAAAGATGTTGCTGGAAATACAGTAGCAACTGGAGGACCTTATGCCGAGCCTAAAAAGGTTTATTCGTCGGTTGTTGAACTTGGTTTTGGCACCTGCTACGAATTTTCGATTTATGATGCCGGTGGAAATGGTATGTGCTGCACCAATGGCACAGGATTTTTTAAAGTGTATAATGGAAATATAACCATAAGCCAGGGTAATGCTTTCGGAAGTTCCATCGTTAATCAATTTTATTCACTTTCAGGTGTTGGTGTTGGTGAAACTCCTGATGCAGCTTCATTTTCAGTTTATCCGAATCCTGCCGGTGAGCAAACAACCATTTCTTTTACAAATGCAGTGAAAGAGCAGGTTGCAGTACAGGTTTTCAATATGCAGGGTGCTGTGGTTTTAAATCTTCCTGTAAAAGATTATGTAAGCGGACAGCATGAAATTAAGCTGGATTGCAGCAGTTTGAACGCCGGTGTTTATCACATAAGGCTTACTGCCGGAAGCAAAGCATTCAATCAGAAACTTACAATAAGTAAATAGAAGTCGAAAATTGAACGTCTTCAGAAAATAACAAAAGCCCGGATTGGTCCGGGCTTTTGTTGTATTATGGAAGTTAGATAAGGTTTTAGAAGAGTTCGTTCAATAATGTGTCATCAACCATTTGTGGTAAGGTTACTTTCAGCAAAGGTTCTTTTTCCATTGCTCTTTTGATGCTCGAAACCGCACCGTCGTTCCGTGCCCAGCTGCGGCGCGAAATACCGTTGTTTACATCCCAGTGCAGCATCATCCTGAGTCTGCGGTCACATTCGGCACTGCCGTCGAGCAGCATTCCGAAACCTCCGTTTATCACTTCACCCCAGCCAACACCGCCGCCGTTGTGCAAACTTACCCAGGTCGCTCCGCGGAAACTGTCGCCAACAAAATTCTGAACAGCCATATCCGCAGTAAAACTTGATCCATCGTAAATATTTGAAGTTTCGCGGTAAGGGGAATCTGTTCCCGAAACATCGTGATGATCGCGGCCGAGCACAACAGGACCTTTCAGTTTCCTTTGCCTGATGGCTTCGTTAAATGCAGCAGCAATTCGTGTACGTCCTTCGCAATCAGCATAAAGTATGCGGGCCTGCGAACCTACAACCAGTTTATTTTGTTTAGCTTCTCTTATCCAGCGTATGTTGTCGTGCATCTGCTGCATGATTTCGTCAGGCGATTCAGCGGCAAGTTTTTCAAGAACTTCCACAGCAATAAGGTCGGTTGCATCCAGGTCGGATGGATCGCCCGAAGCACAAACCCACCTGAACGGCCCGAATCCGAAATCGAAACACATCGGCCCCATAATATCTTGTACGTACGAAGGATAACGGAAGGATAATCCATCCGGTTTCATGATATCAGCTCCGGCGCGTGAAGCTTCGAGGAGAAAAGCATTTCCGTAATCGAAAAAATACATTCCGTCAGCTGTCAGTCGGTTTATAGCTTCCACCTGCCTGCGCAACGATTCCTGTACTTTCAGTTTAAACTTTTCAGGTTCATAAGCCATAAGCTGGTTCGATTCTTCAAGTGTAAGCCCGGCCGGATAATAGCCACCTGCCCACGGATTATGAAGCGATGTTTGGTCGGAACCCATATCAACTTTAAGTCCTGAATCGGCAAGTTTCTCCCACAAATCGACGATATTTCCCTGGTAAGCTATCGAAACGGCTTCTTTGCCGGCTTGGGCTGCTGTAATTCTGGTTATAATTTTTTCGAGGTCGTCATATACTTCATCCACCCATCCCTGCGAAAAACGGGTGTGGACAGCTTTCGGATTTATTTCGGCTACAATTCCTATTGCCCCGGCAATAACGGCGGCTTTTGGCTGTGCCCCCGACATTCCGCCGAGCCCGGAGGTAACAAAAAGTTTTCCGGCAAGGCCTTCGCCTGATTTCTGAACTTTACGTCCGGCATTAAGTACAGTTAATGTTGTGCCATGAACGATTCCCTGAGGACCAATGTACATATACGATCCGGCGGTCATTTGCCCGTACTGAGTTACGCCCAGTGCATTAAACTTCTCCCAGTCGTCGGGTTTCGAATAGTTTGGTATCATCATTCCATTGGTAACCACCACCCTGGGCGCTTCTTTGTGCGAAGGGTATAATCCCATAGGATGACCAGAATACATGACGAGCGTTTGCTCATCCGTCATTTCCGACAAGTATTTCATCGTTAACAGGTACTGCGCCCAGTTCTGGAAAACAGCTCCATTGCCGCCGTAGGTAATCAGCTCGTGAGGATGCTGGGCAACGGCAGGATCGAGGTTATTCTGTATCATCAGCATGATTGCTGCAGCCTGAGTGCATTTTGCAGGATACTGGTCAATCGGCCTTGCAAACATTTCATAATCAGGCCGAAACCTTAACATGTAAATGCGTCCGTATTTTTTAAGCTCTTCGGCAAATTCCCTGGCCAGTATTGCGTGATGCTGCGGCTCGAAATACCG
>CAZBZA010000586.1:0-2543 GCA_964495865.1 uncultured Lentimicrobiaceae bacterium | reverse complement strand
AATTTACCCCGGTTACCGGCAAAACTGCCTGTAAGCGCAACATCTTCGGCCGTGATGGACATGCTATTAGATTTTACAGGAGCGGCTTTTGCAGCCGTCGGGCGAGCTTCATCCACACTCGCGATAGCTTCTTCCTTCACGGGATCAGATGGTTTTGCTCCGGCATCCGCTTTGGGTTTTGCTTTTTTATCGGCTTCGGCAATTGCCCTGGCTTTGCGGTCAGCTTCGGCAGCGGCTTTTTTTTCAGCAGCAGCAAGAGCGGCTGCCTTTCGCATTTTTTCTTCGTTTGCTTTTTTAATTTCGGCAGCTACAAGTGCTTCGATTGCTACCTGTAACTTATTAAGAGCTATTTCATTATCCCGCAATTTAACAAGAAGTTTTTTCTCCTGCGAAGTTAGGTTTTTAACCTTTTCGTCTTTCTGGCTCTTTTCACTTGCCAAAAGATTTCTTTCCTGCTCACGCAGATGCTTAAGAGTTAGTTTGGAAGATTTACGTTTTTCGAGTTCCAGTTTCTTGGTGGCCAACACCCTCTGGGCTTCCGTAATTGAATTAACCTGTGTCTTACGGTATTCAGTGTATTGTTGCAGGTATTTCAGCCGTTTGTATGCCTGGTTAAAATTACGTGCCGAAAAGATGAACATCAACCGGTTATAAGCGCTCCTGTTTCGGTAAGTAGAATATACGATACGTGCATACTCATCTTTAAGGCTTTTCAGATTGAGGTTAATTCGATATATTGTATCACTCATGCTATTCACCTGGCTTTCGATACTGTTTACTTCCTGATCAATTTCGCGGATAAGTTCTTCCCGCTTACTTATTTTATTATTGATCAACACCAGTTGGTTCAGGTTAGCAGACTTGTTTTTCTTAGTCTGCTCCAATTCCCGGTTCATTTGTATGATCTCTTTTTCGAGCTTCGATTTCCGGCTCTGTAATTTATTTCTATCATTTTGAGCATACATAGTTGCTGCTGCTGTTATAAACAACAGAACAGCTATGCAGCTAACAACTACATAAAAGCGGCTTATATTACGGATATTCCCTTTCATTTTTTAACAGGCTGTAAATCCTTTATTTCCATGTAACTATCCGGTATTTTAAAAGGATAGGTCTGTTCTTTATCAATTTGAATTTTCGAATAACTGATGCTAATCCTGATTTTACTATCTGCTGTTTCGACTCTGAAATCCATTTCTGAAGGGATAATTTTACCATCAGAATCTTCAAATTCAGTATAGGTTGCCAAAAATTTCCGGTTGTCACGCTCGGCTTCCTTCAACATCACTTTTGATATTTTAAAGCTTTGCGGATCGAGCCATATGCTTTGGATTGGAATGCTGATATCATCTTCGCTGCGGCGCACAAACCTCCTAAGTTTACGCCTGTCGGTGGTGCTGAGTTTATACTGCTGGTTTTCAACTGATGCCTTGAAGGTATTTGACTCGTACAACGAAAAATCATTGCCCAATAAAAATGCCTGCGCCATATCATAATCAAGGGTTTTATTGATCAATTGATTGATATAAGTAAAATTTTGTTGCAAATAACTATTGTTCAACCTATTGATGTATTTGATTGAATCGGGGGTGAGCATAAATCGCACAGCCTCAATCCCAAGGGCCGGGGTAATTGATATCCAGATGATACTGTCATATTGGATGCGAAGGATGCCTGAAACCGTTGTCTTTTTCTTATCAGCAGTATATGTGACATTGAACTTAGCCGAAAATGATTGAAATTTCACTTCGTGCTCCTTCAACTTGCCCATTAAATATTCGGCTCCTTCTTCTTTTAAAGGTTCCCTGACCGATTTACGGCTTCCTGTGCATCCGCTTATTCCTGCGGTAATTATCAGAAATAAAACTATCGGCGCCAGGCGTGCTGAAATTTTATTCATAAAGTATCCCTTCTTTTACTTTTTGCTCCAGGAAATCAGACCCTTTGCCCACTTTTAGTGCATTTTGCCAAAGCTGTAATGCTTTATCCTTATCACCTGATTTGTAGTAAATATCTCCAAGGTGTTCGAGCAGATCAGGATCGGCTTCGGCAGTTGCATTTATAGCTTTCTGAACCCATTCGGCGGCTTCGGAATATTTGCCGAGTTTGTATAAAATCCAGCCATAAGTATCCATATTTGCCGCATTAGAGGGATCTAATTTAAGGGATTTAGCCGACATGGTTTCGGCTTTGTCGAGTTTTTCGTTCCGTAACGAAAGGTAATAAGCATAGTTGTTTAGTACAAAACTATTTTCGGGATCAATTTTTAAAGCTTTTTCATAGCTCTGATCAGATAAGGCATAATCTTTCATCCGGTTATAGGCATCGCCGAGGTAAGTATAAAACTGAACCAGAAGCAAATTATTGCCACTAACCAGTTTAGCTCCTGTATTGAGGTTACTGACAGCTTCAGTATAGTTTTTGTTTTCAAGCAAGGCCACACCACGAAATAGATAGGGTATCGGCAAAAGCGGGAAAAGTTCTATTGCTCTGGCACTTTCATCTGCCAAAGCTTTGTAATCAGCTAATTGTATTTCGGCATT
>CAZBZA010000585.1:0-2549 GCA_964495865.1 uncultured Lentimicrobiaceae bacterium | reverse complement strand
TATATATCTGAGGGTAAATCTATTCGTTTTTCAGTGAGTTTATTTATCAGTTCTTTCATTCAACTTCGGTTACAGATTATCATTCCAATTATCGCTGCAAAGATAGTAACTATTTTTTTGATGTTCTGAAAGCGGCTAACAGCGGGCTATTTGCCATACGTTGAATTCTGATTAAGAGTAGCTTATACTACATTTTCCGGATTCCTGAAATCAATGCCTGGTTTCATCCGGCTCATTGATACATCAGGTTAAATCCTTAAAATCAAACCATTAAAAAAATGAGAAAAATCTTCAAAGAGAATATTTAAAATAAACAGAGAAAAATATTTTTTTATTCAGATCAGAATTAACTTAAATTTTTGTGTGGCTTCCTGAAAGTAAGCACATAACCATATGTATTCCAGATAATATCAAGTCGTTTCTCCAGCATTTCGTCAGGTACCAGATGTAAAGGTAATATTACCGGTTCCTGTTTCCCCAGCAGAATACTGTATAATTTCGAGGCCTTATCAGTTTCATCTGCAATCAGAATCAATGCTCCTGGTTTAGCTACACGCACCATTTCGTCCAGGGCCTGCTTTTTCTTCCTGAAAAGGTTAAAGGCACCCAAATGAAATACTACATCAAACATATTATCCTTGTATGGCAATTGTTCTGCATCTGCGAGATGCAGCTCGGCACCGATATTCCACCTTTTAATGTTCGCCGAGCAGGTTTGAAGCATACGTTTCTGGTTGTCGAGGCCGAAATAAATACCCGATCCAAAACGCGGTTTCAGTAGCGGCAGGTTATCACCGCAACCAATACCCGTTTCGAGAATTGTCGAACCAAGGGAAATTTCGAGCCTGTCGAGTACCTCGTGCCGCGCCTTACTTTCACCTCCGCAAGGGATAAACATCACCCTTGTGGCGGGTGAATAAATCAGTGAGTAAATTTTTCGCATCAAGTTCATGCGCTTACTGAATTTTGGAACCTCCCCCGGTACAAGGAACTGGATTATTCCATCGGTCACCTCATAGATCCGTTTGCATGTTGAACATTCAAATACAGTTTTCAGGAGACCATTTGCCGGATTATAGTTGTTGAGAATCAAATCGGTTTTACATCCCGGGCAACATAGAAATGAAAAATACTGGTTTTCCATAAATAGCGGGTTTTAATGAAATAACAGAAGAATGAGTGCTTAACCTTTTGTAACCTGAAGAGTCACCGAGCTATTCCTGTTTAAATATGCTATATTCCAATCCTTTAACAGGTAATTCCCAATCCACGCACTACCTGATATTTTCCTGAAGCAGGCGTACCAGCGATGTGGCTGTTTTTCGTGGCACCATGCGATGAAGCTGGGCAAGAATTTTATTTTTAACTCCAGGAATGCAAACAGCTTTGCCTGTTTTCATTGCACTATAACCCTTAGCAGCCGCTTTTGCCGGATCATCGAGCCAGGGACTACGGCTAAGTGTTGTACCCGATTTCAGGGCAACAGCTTTTTGAAACCCGGTATCCGTTTGACCCGGGCAAAAAACGGTAACGGAAACACCGGTATCTTTTAATTCGTTGGCCAGGGCTTCGGAAAAGTAGAGGATATATGCCTTGCTGGCATAATATACTGCCATAAGAGGACCAGGTTGAAAAGCTGCTATCGATGAAACATTCATTATCATTCCGCTACCCCTTCTTACCATATCAGGAAGTAACATTTTGGTAAGTTTCGTCAGCGTAAACACATGAAGATTGATCATGTCTTCTTCCATCTTCCACCTTGTATTGGCAAAATGACCACACAGACCGTAACCTGCGTTATTGATCAGTATTTCAATATTATTCTCCTCGAATTTCCTGTAAATTTCGCCAGCAGCTTGTGGCAGCGAAAGGTCACAAACCATTATTGCGACAGAAACGGAATAGGTATTGATTAAAAACTGCCTGGCGCCAGTTAACCGGGTTTCATCAATATCAATAAGGATCAGGTTAAGCCCGTCCGAAGCCAGCAACTTAGCAAACTCCAGGCCAAACCCTGCCGCAGCTCCGGTAACAAGCGCATTTTTCCCTTTTAACGATATCATAAAAGATCACAATTGAAAAGGTAATGCAATTTAATGAAAAAAAGTGGATTTACCGAATGTGAGCAGATAAATCATAGCGGGATAAATTCAAAATTATAATAATACCTTTTAAAACCCTATGCATTCCAGCAGGAGTCCAGGATTGATTTATCATGAAGTTAACCTTGTGAATATCTATTTTGCTTTGTTTGCGGGATGCTTTGAACAGTATACCATATGGTCATTCACCATTCCGGCGGCTTGCATAAACGCATAGCAAATCGTGGAACCAACAAATTTAAATCCTCTCCTAATCAAATCTTTGCTCATGGCATCGGATTCGGCTGATTTTGCAGGGAGATGTTTTAAATCTGTCCAGGAATTGGCAATAGTTTCCCCGCCTGTAAACTGCCAGATGTATTTATCAAATGTGCCGAATTCTTCCTGAATTTTAAGAAATGCCTTTGCATTGGTAACTGTTGACCGGATTTTAAGCTGGTTGCG
>CAZBZA010000584.1:0-2555 GCA_964495865.1 uncultured Lentimicrobiaceae bacterium | reverse complement strand
CCAGCTATTTTTTTACGGTATTCTAGCATATCCTGCGGATTTTTCGAATACGTTTTTTCATCCGTATAAATGTTTTTAGGAATTTCAAGAAGTTTGCCGGCTTCCTTTGCCAGTGAATGGGAGGGATTTTTAGCAACCGCTTTTTCGAGTAATGAGAAATATTCGAAATCCTCAATTCCATCGCGTATGAATTCGAGCCGGATGGAAGGCACCGGCCTCTCGGTATAGCTTGTGTTATCGGTATTCGGGTTTCGGTTGTTTGGATAATAAAGCCTTCCGTCGCCGTTTCCCCATATAGTTTGCTTGCCAAGGGGCCAGCCATAACCTGTTACATACGACATAGCCTCTTCCCATGGATTCTGAAGATAACCTGCCGGCGATGCAGCATCAGAATTCCAGTAAGTAGTTGACCATATTAAAATTCCTTTCAGCTGGTGTTGCCACGAAGCCCACAGCCACATCCGCATGTTTACGGCATCATGATCGATGAATTCCGAAATCCAGGGCGATTTTGGCCAGCAGCAGAGGTACGACCAGTGCTCATGTCCTTTTTCGTTCATCTTTTTAATTTTCTCGTGGCTGAGCTTATGCCATATGGTGCAACTAATATCGGTTACATCCGAAATATCCTGATCAGCAACATGCTCGGTTAGGAAAGTTGTAATTTTGGGAGCGTATTTCTTTATTAATGCGTTGGTTTCCTTTACAAAAGGATAATCGGACTCGCCCGGTTCATCGAACCAGTAGACATACTCTTTTCCAAGCCATCCGTTCTTTTCGAGGTTGTCCTGCATTTGAGCAAGGTATTTCTCCATCAGTTTGTTGTATTCGCTGGTTCCTTGTTCAAATCCTTCGAAAACACCCGATTCGCGGCTGTAATAGGTGCCACCGCCCAAACCTTTGAGGCTGAGGCTGTACCCGGTAAACCCAAATTCGTCGAAATACTTTTTACCAGCCTTGTTAAAATCGCTGAAATCGAGACTGATATCAATTTTATTCAAATCAGTTTCAAAGTCTCCTTCCTGAAATTCGTTCTGCCCCGATTCGTTTACAAGTTGTAATTCATCGAACCAAACGGTCCCGGTATCTTCGCCGGCTTTGGTTCGGTTCGAAGGGAATAATTTTATTTTGATGTATTTTACTTCGCGGTCAAATTTATCAAGCACAAATGAGTAGGCTTTCCACTCGGTTTCCCCGGTAAATATTTCGAAACGATTTTCGAATACAATAAGTTCTTTTTCAGTGTTATAGCATTCGATACCGGCAATAAATTGCTGTTTATCCTTAACTGATTTTGAATGAAAAACCAATTTCAGGGAAGATGGGTTTTTGATGGGTATAAAGTCTTTGGTACTCCCTTCGGTATTTTTTGTTAACGAATTGTCAACCAGTTTATACGAATAGCTACCGCTGTATTTCTCACGGCTGTCGAAAAGTCCGCCCTGCCAGGCTACGCCTGAAATATTTTCCCTTACAGGAGTATAAAGAAACGGGTCGTAAGGCGAAATTTTATATTCGCGGAAACTTTCCATATAATAGTCGAATACTTTCTGTTTGTCGGCCATATTTGTCAGATTTTCGTATTCGGCAATGTCGTTCATGCTCATTCCAAACCCCGAACGCATGGCAGGCGATTTTGGCAGCGAAAAGTTCCAAACGTGGAGTTTAACAGATAAATCTAGTGACCAGGTCCCTGAACTAAGATTGATTTTTCCTGAATAATCTCCGGCTAAAGCATTTTCAGGAACTTTTATTGTTATCCAAAACGGCTGGTTTTCAGTCGGTATTAATGTTTCGGGATCATTAACCAAAGGCAGCGGGTCGGGCCACCATCCGGTAAATCCATACGAATCGGTAGGTTTGGTAACTTTTACATATTCCACCTTTCTGATGGTAATATTCGCTTTTTCAATTGTATTTCCTTTGCTGTCACTTAGTTTATCCAGTTTAATCCTGAAATTTTCGAGCCTTAGTTTTGGATTAATAACCACGATAAACGATTCGTACTCATTTTTAGCCGACCATACCTGTATGCCCGATGACTGTTGTGATGGTACCGGCATGTCGCGCATTACTTTATATGCCCCTTCGGCCCACCACACGGTACAATGTGCATCTGCTGAAATGGAATATCCGAATCCGTTCGTGCTTTTATGGTAAGGGTCAACCTGCGTAGTTTCCTGAGCCTGCGAACCCATTGCAAATAGAATGAACAGGATACTGATAATTCGTTTAGCCATGTGTACTTTTCGTTTGAGTTGTGATTTTAATTTTCCGAATTTAAAATAAATCCGGCTGGGGACCTCGTGTTAGTAATTTGCAACATTTAGGGACAGGCTCAATGCTGAGATATCTGCCTTATATTTAGCCTCTTACCAGGCTTTAATCCTGCTTTTTCCAGAGAAAATACTTTCAACGGGGCCTGGAACCGGAGTTGTTGAACTTCGCACCTGGTTAAGGTAATCTATGTTAAAAACAATGGGTTTACCGTCCATATCCTCAAATTTCTGCCTGGGCATTTTAGCTACGCCCAATGTTTCGGTGCTGATCAGCTG
>CAZBZA010000583.1:0-2561 GCA_964495865.1 uncultured Lentimicrobiaceae bacterium | reverse complement strand
TCAGAAAAATCTAATTTGAGTTCAATTACGATTTTCGCCCCTCGCCTTGTCGCCCTTCGCCCCCTTCTAAAAGTTAAAATTAATAATTTTGAACAGATTCTTAGTCTATTACTTAGCTTGCTTCATCTTTATTGAACAACCGATAGCCTTGGTGGCTGAAGGTTCAGGTGTGTTGCCAGCCAGCAAAGCATCAATGGCATTCGCTAGAAAAGGTGTGGTAACAGCAGCTGCATCCTGGTAGTTATCATCAATGGCGCCTGTGTATTGAACGATCAGGTCATTTCCTTTTTTCTGCAACAGATAAACCTGGGGAGTGCGTTTTGCACCGTAATTTACACAAACTGACTGAGTTTCATCGTACAAATAGGGAAAAGTGAAACCCTTTTCTTTTGCACGCTCTATCATTTTATCGTACGAATCGGCAGGTGCAATTTCAGGATCATTCGAATTGATGGCGATAACCGGGTAGCCTTTGAGCTTGTATTTTTTATCGATATCGATAATCCTGTCCTGGTAGGCAATAGAATAAGGACAATTGTTGCAGGTAAAAATTACAATATATCCTTTTGAATCAGGATAATCGCTGAGGGAAACCAGTTTCCCGTCGGTGTTTTTAAGTTTAAACCCGGTAGCCTTATCGCCAACATTGTATCCTTGCGAATATGCGGATGACAATGAAAAAATGGAAATCAAGATGACTGTTATGACAATTTTCATGGTAAATTTAGTTTTAGGTTAATAATTGAATCAAGTTCTTCGAAAGTAAATGTGCGGGAAAACGATTCTCTGAAGTGTTTCCCGTAAATTAATGTAAAGGGTATTTCGCCCGACCAGTTTGGGTCAACCTTATCGATCCAGCGGTTCTGGTTCGGGTCGTTGAGCAAAAACACATCAGAGGTAATATTTTTTGATTGGATGAATGGCTTCAGTCTGCTTGTGAGTTCATTGGGCATATCAAGACTTACCAACAAGACTTTAAATTTTCCGTTCGCGTATTTTTCTTCCACTGCTTTAATTGCCGGCAACTCTTTAATGCAAGGGGCACACCATGTTGCCCAGAAATTTACAAGGTAAACAGTATCATTACTGCGATGCAGATAGGGTTCAAACTGGTCGAAATTTATAACCTGGATTGTCTTTTCTTTTCCTGTCTGTGCAAACGTATTCTGCCAGAAAAGTAAAATTGTAAACAGGGAAAGAGTAATTTTCTGCATTTCAACAGGTTTGGATTTAATGTCAAGTCTAACAATCATTGGCAGCTAAAGGTTTATACGGTTGTACTTAATAAGTGTTAAAATGATTTTATATTACCTTGTAATATGTTGTAAATGATATGGTTATTAATTGGCTTTAATTTGTCATCCACTGTTTTATAATTTTATTTTTCGAATTATTCGCTTACTTTTTTCATTTCAGAACAATCCTGTTTATATTTACGTTTAATTGACTTGTTATTAATAATTCAACCTGAAATAGTATGAAACGGATTTATGTTCTTGCATCATTAGCAATAGTTTTGGTTTCCTCGGGCCTGATAGGTTCAACCTGCATCAACCCTAAGCCTGAAGTGCCAAAAGCTGTTGTTAGTAATGATGCTGCCCGCAACTACCAGACTTATTGTGCCGGTTGCCATGGCGAAAATTTAGAAAAGTTTGCAGCTAAAAAATGGATGGATGAAAAAGACAATACATCTGCTGTTAAAAGTATTAAAGAGGGGATTGAGAATATGGGAATGCCTTCATTCGCGAAAACATTTTCGGATGAGCAGGTTGAGGCCCTTGCCGCTTATGTAAAAAAAGGTATTCCTGCGGATAAAAGCCTGCTAAAGCCAGCTGTTACAGTCGCCGGACTTGTTGAAAGCGAAGTTCAGCAATTTGTTGTGGATACGGTTGTAATGGGACTGGATATTCCGTGGGGGCTTGCTTTTCTGCCAAACGGGGATCTGCTGATTACGGAACGTTCCGGTAAATTGTTTCGTTTTTCGAATGGTAAACTTTCGGAACCAATCAGTGGTTTGCCTGATATTATGGCAGAAGGGCAGGGAGGTCTTCTCGATATAGTCCTGCATCCCGATTACAAAAAGAATGGTTGGATTTACATTTCATACAGTGCCCTGGATACTAAAATAGTCAAATCGTTCGGCAACACAGCCATTATACGCGCCAGGCTTGATGGGAACAAACTCGTTGATCAGCAAGTGATATTTAAAGGAGTTCCAAATACGTATAAGGAATATCATTTCGGGAGTAAACTTGCTTTTGATAAAAACGGGCACTTGTTTTTCGGTATCGGCGACCGCGGACAGCATTTCGATTTTCCTCAGAAACTCGACAATGCAAACGGTAAAATTCATCGCATTAATGACGACGGCTCTATTCCAAAGGACAATCCGTTTGTAAACACGAAAGGGGCTTTGCCTTCCATATACAGTTACGGGCACCGCAATCCGCAGGGAACATGCATCAATCCGCTTACCAACGAACTTTGGGTTAGTGAGCACGGACCCCGCGGAGGTGACGAAATTAACCTGGTAGAGCCCGGGAAAAACTATGGCTGGCCGG
>CAZBZA010000582.1:0-2562 GCA_964495865.1 uncultured Lentimicrobiaceae bacterium | reverse complement strand
TTTTCGCCACGTACAAGTATTTCGCCGACTACATTTTCGGGATCAGGCGAATCGATGCGCATTTCGAGCTGGTCAACGCAACGTCCGGCCGAATTAAAGCGGGCTTCGCGCCATCCGGCATAGCTGATCAGTGGTCCGCATTCGGTCATGCCATAACCGATCGTAAAAGCAAAACCTGCTTTCCGGAGCACTTCCTGTACTTCTTCGTTTAAAGCAGCGCCACCAATAACGATTTCGTGAAAATTGCCGCCAAAACTCTCAGTAAGTTTTGTCTTTATCTTCCCAAGGATGATGCTATCCATGAAAGGAATTTTCATCAGGAACTTCACCTTAGTCTCTTCCAGAACTGGTTTTATTTGTTTCTTGAAAATCTTTTCGATAATCAGAGGAACCGAAAGGATAAGGCGCGGACGTATTTCGGCAAAAGCTTTCAGCAGAAGTTGCGGTGTCGGCATTTTTCCCAGGAAAGTGATGTGACACCCGCAGGTAAACGGGTAAAGGAATTCGATAGCGCAACCGTAGGCATGCGCCAGTGGCAAAAAACTTAGGATATGGTCGCCCGAAACCAGTGGCATATAAGTACGTGAATACACCATATTACCGGTGATATTATTGTGAGTAAGCATAACACCTTTCGAAAACCCGGTAGTTCCCGAAGTGTAAATAATGGCAAATAATTCGTTGTTGGGGATAATCTGTTTTGGCAACTTTTCTTTTACAAATTCCTTGGTAAGCAGGCTTTTAAATGTATTGATATGATCAGCAGAATGCTTGCTGCGGGTAAATAGCGGCGAAAAATCATCGAGAGAAATTACTGATTTAAGCTTAGGTAAATTATCCCCGTCGAGCACATCCCAGTTTGCCTTGTTGGCGAAAAGCATGATGCTCTCGGAATGGTTGATGATATGCTGAACATCGTTAGGCGTAAAATTGGGTAAAATAGGAACAATCACTGCTCCGTAGGTTACAATTGCCTGGTAAGCAATAGCCCATTCGCCACAGTTTTTGCCGATGAGAGCAACTTTATCGCCTTTTTTCAGTCCGCATTTAGCGAAAAGCTTTTGCAGGTAATAAATGCTCCTGCCGACTTCACCATAGGTATAACTTCCTGATTCGTAATTGGTAAAAGCGGTAAGGTCCCAATTTTCGAGTATGCTGTTCCATACAAACTGCGTGTAGTTTTCTTTTAACATGATGCCGGGTTCTAAAAACATTCGAATTTATATATAAATCGGCCAAATTGTTCCGTGAGGAGATAAAATATTTCATCAGTTGGACGATTTAACCAACATTAGTATTTTTAGTTTTCGCATAAAAAGTCCTGGGGAGTGAATGAAATCAATGAAAAAGTAAGCGGAACGAAACAGATATTCATCGAAGAAAATCGTTGGATTTACTGAACTGAAAAAGTGGAAATGTTAACGCCACGACAACATTTTGTATAAGTTTGTGTTGTTACTTACTGTTTTTATAATCGAAACAATGCAATTATTCCCTATTCATACCGGTAATTTCAAACTCGATGGCGGCGCCATGTTCGGCGTGGTGCCAAAATCATTGTGGAACAAAGCATATCCTGCCGACGACAACAACCTGATAAACCTTGCCATGCGTTGCCTGCTGGTGGTTGAAGGCGATCGCAGGATATTGATCGACAACGGAATAGGCGATAAGCAGGACGATAAATTCTTCGGGCATTATCATTTGAATGGCAATCATAGTTTGATCGGTTCGTTGAAAGAAGCCGGTTTTAACCCGGAAGATATTACCGATGTTTTTCTTACTCACCTGCATTTCGATCATTGCGGAGGTACCGTGAAATACAACAGCGACCGGACCGGATTTGAACTTACGTTTCCAAATGCAACGCATTGGCTTAGCAAACCGCAGTGGGACTGGGCCACGCGGCCCAACCGCCGCGAGAAAGCCTCATTTTTACACGAAAATATGATGCCCGTTTCCGATAGCGGAAAACTGAAATTATTCGACGGGCCTTTTGAACTGATTCCCGGTTTCGGAGTTCGGATTTACAACGGGCATACGGTCGGGCAAGCCATTCCTTTTATCAAAACCGGTAACCGTACGGTTGTTTTTATGGCAGACACAACGCCTACTTCCTCACATGTGCCATTGCCTTATATTATGAGTTACGATACCCAGCCGCTGCTATCGCTCACCGAGAAAGAATCGTTTATGAACGAAGCAGTTGCTAATAATTATATTTTGTTTTTCGAACATGATGCTTATCACGAATGCTGTACGCTCGAAATGACGGAGAAAGGAATAAAAGTGAAGGAAACAATGAAGTTGGCAGATGCTTTAGCCCGGGTTTGAGTCTATATATTCATAAAAGTGAATAAATAAACCAACATTTCGCTCCCATTCAGATTTATTTGTAATTTAGGTTTTCTTATCCGGCCCATTTTATATGTGCCAGGATCAGGAACTAATTTCGTATTCCGTTCATTTAAAACATATTGTCTTGTACAGGATTGAATCAAAAATAAACATCCATTCGCCCGAATACCTTGCGAACCTCGAAGCATACGGGCAAATCATGCA
>CAZBZA010000581.1:0-2565 GCA_964495865.1 uncultured Lentimicrobiaceae bacterium | reverse complement strand
AGCTATTCCGAAACCAGATTTTGATAAGCCGCAGAAAACAAGTTAGTTATATATGTAATTCAGAATCTTTAAAAATTACATTTGCGAAACCCAATCCGCCGATTTCTACTTATATTTACATCAGTTTCCAAGTGGTTAAGTTTATGACGTATTTCTGACCAAAACCTGATTTCAAAATTCAAGTCAGAAATAAATGGAAGCAGCTTTGCGCAATCACCCCTCCCTTTTGAAATAACTCATTTTGCATATCCTGATTCTGATTTCAGGATAAAACCAGTATCTAAACTGCTTATACTATGCAAAAACTACACTGCAAGAATAAGGAATACTACCTCTGGCTTGTTTACGCTTCATCGTTCGTTTTTGTATTTCTGGTGCTACCATTTTCAGCAAAATCACAGGGATGGGGATTTACGTTTCAGTTAAGCCAGTCGGGGCCTTGTTATGGCACTATTCCAACCATACCCACATTCACGGTTCCAAGTGTAATCCCCAATCAGGGTCAGTGCGATGCGTTAAGGCAAACCATCCTCGACATTAAAGTAAGTGCTCCGCAGTACGATGATCATGGGGACTATATCGGCGACTGCAACGTTTTTTATACCTGCACTCCTTGCACAGGCTCGGATATTGTTACAACATCTAGCCTTTACAACCCCGGAAGCGTTTCCATCGACGGACTTACCCAGGGCACCGCTTTTTTCTCGCCTCACGAAAGCGAAGCCCTTCAAAACTGGCTCAATGACTATACACAGAAAATGACCGCCATGGGATGGCAGGTTAACGGAGGCAAACCCATTACATTTCAGGATATTCCGCTTACGGATGATAATGATTTCAATAAATATTACATCGACCAGGTGGTTCGCTACGAAAAGCCTGAACAAGGCGGTGTTGTTTACCTGAAAGAAGGTCAGGGTGTGGTTGATCCCAACGCATTGAAAGGGAATGAAACTGCAGCAGTAACCACTGCTA
The DNA here is from genome assembly GCA_964495865.1 of uncultured Lentimicrobiaceae bacterium. Lineage (GTDB taxonomy): Bacteria > Bacteroidota > Bacteroidia > Bacteroidales > UBA4417 > UBA4417. Next base: position 1,590 of record CAZBZA010000581.1, on the reverse strand, counting down.
CCGAAGGAACTGCTGTTGCTTTGACGCGCGATCCGGAGGAAGGAAAAACGGATGAGTTTTTCAGGACCCACTTTTCACCTGTTAATCCTGATAAAGGACTCGATGGTGTTTATATTGGTAATGTTGAACCGGAACCATTCTGGACTACCGATCAGATGACTGAGCTTGCAAAAGCAGCCGTTGGCATTCCATTAATGTTCCTGGAAGGAGCTTACGCCTATGCCGCTATTCCTATAGTAAATCTTGCGTTTGAAGACTATAAGGCTGGCGTTCAGCTATACAAGCTGATAAACGGCGAAAACGTGACTGTTCCCACCACCGGACAAATATTTGTTAACACAGGCAAAAATTCGCTTCTGGATGTTACCACAAAAGTAATTGACGAATACGGAATCGGAAAAATTGTAGGAAAAACCATGGGTACAGGCGCTGCCTCACTGTATGGTTTCTCGCCGGGAGTAGCCGGAAGTGCGGCAACCGGATGGGGAATTTACAATGCGGGTCCCTGAAAAAATGTGCCATACTTAATAAAACCTGTATGCAACTTTCACTGAAAATACTTTCATTTTTACTGCTGCCATTACTGCCTTTTTCGGGTTCGGGTATGTCGTCCGATACCGTTCGCATTGAAGTACTGCTGAATGATCAGCTGCTTGCTGAAAGCGGGATAAAAGGAAAATTTATTCAATCGTTCGATATCACCGCCGAACGCCATATTCTACTTTCGACCAACGAAAAACTTTACCTATTGGGATGGGGTGGACTGCTTCCGATCGAAAAAAATATTCCCTGTCAGCTTAGTTCATTTTCATTTACCCCCGATGGGTTCCTGATGGCAACACGAAACAGCGAACTTGTGATTGCTGATTCGTCAGGGATTTTCCGAAAACTCTACAACCTGCCTGAAGCCGGTATGCAGCTCGCCGCCGGAAAGCAGGTAATGTATCTTTATAGCAGCAACCAAAGCAAAACAAAACATATTCTTTACGCCGTTGCCAGGGGTGGCAGGTTTGCAAAACTCTTCGATGTACCCTCCCCTATCACATCAGTTGCTGAAATGGGAAATACGGTTCTGTTTGCTTCCGGCAACGCAGTATTTGAGTTTACACCGCCGACTAAAAAGCTCAAAGCCCTGGTTACCGCTCCCGGAAACCGCACTATCAGATCCATTGCCGTTGATACGCTGAATAAGAGGATATTCTTTTCAACTGATAGTGCCGTGTATTCGGTTAAGAATGATCAGCCTGCTGTTATCACTGATAACCTGGGAGGAACGATCCGCTATTTCAAAAACGCCTTGCTAGTCTTTAATCCTGAACGAAAACTTCTTGTCCGGATGGCAGGTATCGAAAAAATATTGGCAGCCTTACCCATGAAAGCAGCTGCAAAGGTTGAAACTTCTGCTAAACCACCATCTGAAATACTTACAAATACCACCATAACCGACCTGGTAAAAAACAATCTTTCCGACGAACTCATTATAAGTATCATAAATCGTTCGCAGGTTAATTTCAACCTGGGCGTTGACGCTATGATCGAATTATCGGAAAATCATGTTTCGTCCGCCGTGATTATGGCCATGAAACAAGC
>CAZBZA010000580.1:0-2569 GCA_964495865.1 uncultured Lentimicrobiaceae bacterium | reverse complement strand
GTTTCGAATACAACCTGGGAAGGGTTTTATACCAAATCTACGGTTCAAATTATGTCGTTACTTGCCAAGGGCAATACTGTATTATTCGTTGAGTATCCTTTTACGGTGAAAGATTTAATCTCAACATTATTGGGGAATGGGAGAGCGCCTGTTAAAAGAATGCTGGGATTGTCGAAAAGGCTAGTAGTTGAACAAACCAATTTTGACACCACTGTTTATCATCTCGTTATTCCCCCGGTACTTCCTGTCGAATTTATAAAAATCGAAAGCCTTTATACGCTGCTCTTAAAACTCAACAGTTATGTTTATGCCAGGTCGATCAGGCGTGCACTAAGGAAATTAAAAATGGAGAATCCTGTTTGCATAAATGCCTACAATGCTATTTACGGACGAAACCTGATAGGCAGAATTAAGGAAAAGCTCCATTTGTTTTACTGCTACGATGGTCCTAATACAGGCCGATACGGACAAAGAGCCGCCGTTGCCGATCAAGGTTTTGCCACGCAGGTTGATGGGGTAATTGTTACTTCCGATTTTTTGGCCACTTCCCTCAAGGAATTTAATCCTGAAATGTATGTAGTTAAAAACGGTGTAGATTTCAAAATCTTCAACCAGCATGCAAAAACAGAGTTAAACAGTGGGAGTAAAAGAAAGAAAGTCGGATACATCGGCAGCCTCGATCAGCGGTTCGACATAGCCACCATCGAATATTCGGTCCAACAACTGGCCGATTACGATTTTGAGTTCATCGGTGAATTAATGAATAAAACTATTCGAGAGCGGCTCTCATCGTATCCGAATGTGAAATTTAAACCGCCGGTAAAACCATATGAAGTGCCAGGTTTACTGCAAAAATGCGATGTAGGCCTAATTCCTTACATCTGCGATGAATACTCCAAAAACATTTATCCTTTAAAAATCAATGAATACCTGTCGGTTGGAGTTCCCGTTGTGCTAACCTCGTTTGCCCACCTTCCTGAATTCAATCACATAGTAAGTTTTACCAACGGGAAGGAAGCATTTTGCAAAGCAATAGTTCGTGAAATTGAATCGGACAACCCGGAAAACATAACGAAAAGAATTCAGTTCGCCGAAAAGAACTCCTGGGAAAACCGGGCACAACTTTTTGAGGATATTATTGATACGCTTGCAGAAAAGAAACGGAATTAAAATTTAGAAATACCGGATTCTACCGGACAACCAACATCAGTTCAGCAAAACATCAAAATAAACAAATAAAATAATCCAATGGGAATCATAAATTTTCTGATTAACAGTATTGAGTTGATCGTTTATATATACCTCGGCGTGGCGGCTGTTTACTTTGTATTTTTTGCCTTTATGGGTCTCTTCCCTTATCGCAGGAAAATCCATCCGTCGCCGTCAATCCGCCGAATGGCTGTGCTCATTCCGGGCTACAAGGAGGATATTGTGATCCTCGAAGTTGCTGAAGCGTCGCTCCAACAAAGCTATCCGGCTACATCGTTCGACGTAATTATTGTAGCCGATTCATTTAAACCCGAAACTGTGGAGGCATTGAAAAAACTTCCGCTGAAAGTGGTTGAGGTTAAATTCGAAAAAAGCACTAAGTCAAAATCGCTGAATGCTGCAATGGCAGCCATCGGCGATAACTATGATGTAGCTGTGGTACTTGATGCCGACAATATTATTGCTTTTGATTTTCTTGAAAAAATTAACCAGGCTTTTGAGTCGGGTTTCATGGCTGTGCAAGGTCACCGGATGGCTAAAAACATGAACAATTCAATGGCTGTGCTCGATTCCATAAGCGAAGAAATCAACAACCATATTTTCCGTAAAGGACATAGAGTGGCAGGTTTAGCTTCCGGATTGATAGGTTCAGGTATGGCGTTTCAATATCGTATGTTTAAAAAACGGATGCTGGCTATCGAAGCTATCGGCGGTTTCGATAAGGAACTTGAACTTACCATGCTGCGCGACGGTATTAAGATTGAATACCTTGATGATGCAGTGGTACTGGATGAAAAAGTACAGGATAAAGTAGTTTTCGAAAACCAGCGAAAACGATGGCTGGCAGCCCAGTTTATCTATTTCCGAAGATTTTTTTGGGCCGGAATTGTTCAGTTCGCTACCCGATTGAACATCGATTTTCTCGATAAAGTGTACCAAATGGTTATGCCTCCCCGTATCCTTTTATTGGGCGTTGTTACTATAATTACAGCATTAATGGGGCTTTTCGCACTTATTAATATCGAATGGATATCGGAAACGCTGGCCCTGAATTTTATCGACTGGTTTGTTATCTGGTCATTAGTTATTGCAGCTTTTGTTTTTTCGGTACACCGAAAGTTTTATACAATGAAAACCCTTATGGCTATTTTAACATTGCCCATGGGTTTCTGGCTGATGTTCACCTTATTATTCAAGCTCAAAGGAGCCAATAAAACATTTATCCATACTCAGCATGGAGTAATTGGAAACAGCACTAAGTAATATTAACGGTAAGAAAGGAACTCTGTAATGAGGATAGCGATCGAAGCTCAGCGTTTGTTTAGGGAAAAGAAACACGGCATGGATATTTATGCCCTGG
>CAZBZA010000579.1:0-2578 GCA_964495865.1 uncultured Lentimicrobiaceae bacterium | reverse complement strand
TTTATAAATTTCTTATTGTTGCTTTTGAGCAGAAATTTACCCAAAAGTTCCTTTCTTCTGTTTATTTGTTTCTGACATACTTTTATGAACAAATGCATTTTGATCCTTTAATTTCTTTTCCTTTGCAGAACCATGTCACTTTATATTTCTTCTTTAAATTCCGGTAGCAACGGAAACTGTTATTATATTGGTAATCAGCATGAAGCTGTTTTGGTAGATGCCGGAATTTCCTGCCGCGAAACTGAGCATCGGATGCTTCGTTCGGGCCTGGACATCAGAAAGGTAAAAGCTGTTTTTATTTCACACGAGCATACCGATCATACCAAAGGCGCTGAATTTATTACCCGTAAATACCAAATCCCCGTTTATATTTCGGGTGGTACGTATAGCAACAGCCGTTTAAAAATCGGCGCTGGCCTCCTCAGGCATTTTGAGACTGACATACCAGTTCAGATTGGTGGCCTCTCGGTACATGCTTTCCCAAAACTTCATGATGCATCGGAACCACATAGTTTTACGGTATCGGGAAATGGAATTGTTGTCGGAGTGCTTACTGATATTGGTTCGGCATGTGACAATGTTATTAAGAATTTCAGTTTGTGCCATGCTGCATTTCTCGAAGCAAATTATGACGAAGCAATGCTTGAAAATGGGTATTATCCTCTATATCTTAAAAATCGAATACGAAGTGATCACGGGCATCTTTCGAACCACCAGGCACTTGAGCTTTTTACAAAGTTTAAATCGGAGAGTATGAGTCATTTATTGCTCTCGCACCTTTCGCAGGATAACAACGAACCGCATCTGGTTGAACGAATTTTTAAACGTTATGCCGGCGGAACGCATATTGCCATAGCCTCCCGGCACCGTGAGTCGCTTGTTTATAGGATATCAGGTGAAAATGTCAGTGATCCGTTGATAAAGCCGGCAATTTTTCCTGCGCATTATATACAGACTACATTGTTTTAATTTTAAAACTGAAATTCACGAAGGAGACTTATAATTTGTTAATATAGAGCTAAACACCTTGATTTGCCGAAGCCATAAAACAAAAAACCACCCTGTAACAGGTGGTTTTTTGTTTACAATTAACTCTCTCTAAATGAAAGATTTTTACAGAACGCCCTGATCAAGCATAGCGTTGGCAACTTTTAAGAAACCAGCTATATTGGCGCCTTTCACATAATTTACATATCCATCAGGCTCTTTTCCGTATTTGATACAGGCTGAGTGAATATTGATCATAATCTGATGCAGTTTCTGATCAACTTCAACAGCGGTCCAGTTAAGTTTCATTGAGTTCTGGCTCATTTCGAGACCTGAAGTTGCAACACCACCGGCGTTAGCTGCTTTACCAGGAGCAAACATGATTTTATTTTCCTGGAAAATTTCGATAGCTTCGGGAGTAGTTGGCATATTTGCACCTTCGCAAACACAGATACATCCGTTTTTAACGAGGTTTAAAGCATCTTCCTTACCAAGTTCGTTTTGGGTTGCGCAAGGCAGAGCGATGTCGCATTTAACTTCCCAAGGACGTTTTCCCTGTACAAACTGAGCATTCGGGAATTCGTAGGTATATGGTTTTACTATATCCTGGTTCGAACCACGAAGTTCGAGCATATAGTTGATTTTATCGCCACTTATTCCATCAGGATCAAATACATATCCGTCAGGTCCTGAAATGGTTACAACTTTGCCACCAAGTTCGGTTACTTTAAGGGCAGCACCCCATGCAACGTTACCAAATCCTGAAATAGCAACAGTTTTACCTTTGAAATCAGTGCCTTTGGTTTTGAGCATTTCCTGAGCGAAATAAACATTACCGAAACCTGTAGCTTCCGGACGAACAAGGCTACCGCCCCAGTTGAGGCCTTTTCCTGTAAGAACGCCTGAATGTTCGCGTGCAAGTTTTTTATACATACCATAGAGGAAGCCAATTTCGCGGCCGCCAACACCTATGTCGCCTGCAGGTACATCGGTTTCAGGACCAATGATCCGCCACAGTTCGAGCATAAACGACTGGCAGAAACGCATAACTTCAGCGTTTGATTTTCCTTTAGGATCGAAATCGGATCCACCTTTAGCTCCACCCATAGGAAGTGAAGTAAGACTGTTTTTGAAAATCTGCTCGAAGCCTAAGAATTTCAGGATGCTGAGGTTAACCGAAGGGTGGAAACGAAGTCCGCCTTTGTATGGTCCGATAGCATTGTTAAACTGAACCCTGTAAGCGAGGTTTACATGTACCTTGCCATGGTCGTCAACCCAGGGAACTTTAATAGTAAGAATCCGATCAGGCTCAACCAAACGGCTGACGATGCCTGCTGCCTCAAATTGAGGATTTTCATTGTAAACCTGCTCGATTGATTCCAAAACTTCACGAACGGCTTGTAAGTACTCTACTTCACCCGGATGTTTTTTCTCCAGGTCAATCATGATTTTTTCAACTTCCATCACAAAGGAATTTAGGTTAAATAATTATGTTATGGGTTAAATATTGTTAACGAAATAACAGCACAAAAGTAGAAATTTAAGTAAATCACTGACGTTTTTCGGGATATTTTTTTTCATTCCAAACAAG
>CAZBZA010000578.1:0-2595 GCA_964495865.1 uncultured Lentimicrobiaceae bacterium | reverse complement strand
ATATTTTTTAAGCAGCAGGCTTTTTGTTAATTTAGATTTCTGTATTCCATTGGTGTTTGACCTGTCTTCTGTTTGAATAGTTTGTTAAAGTATTGTGGATATTCGAAACCTAAATTATATGCTATTTCATTGATGTTTTTGTCGGTATTTACAAGATATCCTTTTGCTTCTTCAATAAGGTAAAAATGAATATGTTCTTGTGCGTTTTTACCCGTTTCTTTTTTTAAAAGGTCACTTAAATAACTGGGTGACAAGTTAACCCTGTCTGCTAAATATTTAACAGTTGGTAATCCTTGTTCTTTTATTTTGGTTTCGGTAAAGTATTTGTTTAAAATGATTTCTATTTGAGCTACTATTCTTTTGTTGGTTTGGCTTCTTGTTATCATTTGTCTGCCATAAAACCGGGAACAATAATTCAATAATAATTCTATTGACGAAACAATGATATTTTGACTATGAACATCAATATTCTGTTGTAGTTCTGTTTGTATTTTTTGCACACATTCATACAGGATATTTTTTTCTTTATCCGAAAGGTGAAGTGCTTCCGATACCTCATACGTAAAAAAACTATAGTCTTTTATTTTATCATTTAAAGAGGTTGCCCTAATCAAATCAGGATGAAAAAATAAACCCCAACCCATCATATTTTCTATGGGCTCAATTTCGTTATCTATTTCAATGACTTGGTTTGGTGCAATACAAATTAAATTTCCGTCCTGAAAATCTATTGTTTTTCTGCCGTATTTGATGTTGTTCTTACAATAGTTTTTAAACATTATGGAATAAAAGTCAGTAGTGATTTTCGAATTCTGTTCTACTTGTTCACTTACTTTACTAAAATCCAATACCGCTACTAAAGGGTGCTGACTATGCCCTAAATCGAATAAATTATATAAGTCAGCAATGCTTTGAAGATTTATTATTTCTTTCATATTTTTCCGACAAAATCTTTTAAATACTCTAAATAAACATACCCTCGTCTTTCGGCAAAGAAATCTAAACACAAAACAATACTGGCCTGGATAAACAAACCTAAGCCAATACCTCTCCAAAAGGTGTCATTCATTGAACTATACATCAACACAATCCCTATAATTATTAAAGCAATTTCTATGTATCTGAAAACAACAAAATTACTCAATACTTTTTCCATTCTTGGAATTTCGTCTGTTGTAATTTTTTGAGGCTCGTGTTTAATGAAACTTTCTACCCTGGCAGTATCTTTTGGGCTTCGGGTAACAATTGTATAGCCTACCATAAACTCAAGCAAGGCTACCAAAATAAAAGGAATAGCAACGCCTTTCCAAAACGAGCTTTTAAGTGCAAGTGCAAAGTAAAGAGCCATTGCCAAAGCAGTGACTCCTATAATTATAAACACATAACTCTCTGCTTTTTCTCCGTTAAAATATTTTATAATTGAATCCATAACTCTGAATTTAAAGACCAAATTGTGATTTAATACCGCCAATAAATGTAGCGTCATCATATAGTTGTCTGTTTGCAAGCAATATTTTAGCATCTTCACCTGCTGAATATCTCAACTGGTTTTTACCATCTGTCGCGGCTTCAAAAATTACTTCTGCAACCACACTTGCAGGCGAAGCATTTTGCGACATTGCGGGCAAAGCACTCATTAAAGCTCCAACAATTTCTTGATATTCAGCCAAAGTTTCATCATTGCTAAAGTCAAATGACCTGCCTGCAAAATCTGTTGCAATCATTCCCGGTTCAACAATCTTTACCTGTCCGCCAAATTGTTCAACTTCATAATTCAAAGATTCGGAAATACCTTCAACGGCAAATTTTGTTCCGTGATACAGTGAACCAAGAGGAAATGTAATTTTGCCGCCAATTGAGGAAATATTAATGATAATCCCTTTTTTGTTTTGTCGGAAATGAGAAAGAATGGCTTTAGTTACATCTAAAAGTCCAATAACATTCGTGTTGAACTGTCGCAAAATTTTGTCTCTTGTAAATGCTTCCAGCGGACCATATGCACCATAACCGGCATTGTTTAGTAACACATCAATTCCTCCAAATTTCTGAATACCTTCGTTAATCGCTTTGTGAACAGAATCCAAATCCAAAACATCGAGTTTTGTAACCAATACGTTTACTAATTGATTTAATTCTGTTTCGGTTTCCGGATTTCGCATTGTCGCAATAACGTTCCAACCTTTAGCCTGAAATAGTTTTGCAGTTTCTTTCCCTATTCCACTGCTTGCACCTGTAATTAAAATTGTTTTGTTCATTTTTTAAATTTTAAATTATGGTGCAAAGGTGTCGCTTTAAGTCAGCTGTCGGATAATACAAATTCGGGTTATTTGTATTCTTTTTGCTGATTTACGGCATGGCTTACTGCTAACGGCAGTTCGTCTATTAATCTAACTGAAAGTAACTGAGAACTGAATAATTGCGTTGGTATCCGATCAGGTACCTTTGGAATTTACTTATGAGAATCGGTTTTTAGACAGTCTGACGGTTCCGGGCTAGGCGTGGTTGGTTTATGGTGGGTCGTGTGCGTTGGTAAACCAATCTCCGCTGGCGCGGATTTGTAATCCGTGCCGGTACTATCTTTCTTCGAAATCCATT
>CAZBZA010000577.1:0-2604 GCA_964495865.1 uncultured Lentimicrobiaceae bacterium | reverse complement strand
ATTTTGAAAGCCGGCGGAACCAGTCTCGATGCCGTTGAATCCTGTGTGCGGATGATGGAGGATTGCCCGCTTTTTAATGCAGGTAAAGGCGCCGTTTTTAATGCTGAAGGCAAAAACGAACTGGATGCAGCTATTATGGATGGGAAAACGGGACTGGCAGGAGCGGTTGCCGGAGTTACCAGCATCCGAAATCCGATCAGTGCTGCACGGGCAGTGATGGAAAAATCGAACCATGTGATGCTTTCAGGAAAAGGTGCCGAAATTTTTGCAACCGAACTGGGACTTGAGATTGTTACGCCCGATTATTTTTTTACTCAATCTCGATGGGATGCTTTTCTGAAAGCAAAAACAATTAACGATTCCATTGAAAATATAGAAAAAAAGCATGGAACAGTTGGATGTGTAGCCGTTGATCAATATGGAAATCTTGCTGCAGCAACTTCCACCGGAGGAATGACATTTAAAAAGTACGGACGCATTGGCGATACCCCGGTTATAGGTGCCGGAACCTATGCCGACAACAAAACCTGTGCTGTTTCAGCCACAGGCCATGGTGAGTTTTTTATCCGGAATATGGTGGCTTATGATATTGCAGCTATTATGAAATACAAAGGACTTTCAGTTTCCGAAGCCGCCGATGTGGTAATAAATCACAAGTTAAAAAAACAGGGCGGAACCGGTGGAATAATAGCTGTTGACCGGAAAGGAAATGTCGCGATGACGTTTAATACCAGCGGGATGTTTCGCGGGTATGTGAAAGCAGGGGGAGAGAAAATAGTTGCGATTTTCGGGAGATAAGTTCAAAGAAAAAGAAAGGCCGTCACAAATTTGACGGCCTTTCTTTTTTATAGTTCTATGTTGATATTAGTTGCTTTTTATAAGCCTTTTCGAAATAATGCCTTTGGCATTCTGAAATTGGAATATATAAACACCGTTACTAAATGCACTCATATCTAAAGTTTGTGAGGAATCGGAAATTTCTTTCTGAACTAATTTGCGGCCGCTGAAATCACAAATGGTGAGTGTCGCAGGTCCTATGGACTCATGCAGCTCAACAATAACCTCATTCCGGAAAGGATTTGGATATATCGACAAGGAATTCAGTTGATTATCATCAGTGCCAAGCGTGGTAAACGCTTTTACTCCTGAAACCGAAACACAGGCCGGGATATAGGAATATGCAACCGTATAATTCCCGTTTGCAGCAGCAGTATGGGTTTGATTGGTTGCTCCGGGGATTGTATCTCCATTCAGAAGCCATTGAATGTTTCCTGTAAAAACCGGAGATGCGGTGAGTAAGCCACCTGCAATGGTTATTGATGGCTGAGGTGCCATATCAGGTTCTTCTGTAAATTTTCCTAAATACAATCCTTTGTTGGGATCGCGGGGAGTGCAACTGAAAATAGGATTACTAATACCGGATAGCTTTCCGCCAACATAAAAGACCCCTTCGTTGTTGGTGGCCATTGACTTTACTTTCGATCCCATTTCATTCCCTGAAACAAAGGCAAATGCATTCTGAAAAGTACCGTCATAATCTATTTTAGCGATATATGACCTGCCATTGGCTGCATTAATTGTAAAATCACCCAATGTTAATTCTCCTGTAAAATCTCCGCCACAAAAAACACCGCTTCCATCCGGTTTGTTGAGCACACTCCACGCATGGGCATTGGTTGTTACCGACTTAAGCCAAACGGGGGTGCCGGTTTCATCTAACTTTAATATCCCATCGGTGTAATTGGTTGATCCCGGACCGGGATTTACAATTGTATCGGTTCCGGCGATTAACGTTGAGTTTACTTCAACACCCAGATAAATTCCATCATCGTTTCCGATTGTAACTGGTATAAAGTTCTCAGCCGGATCGCCAACGCCATTCACGTAAGTTGCCAACTGAAAAATAAGACTGTCGTTGGTGCGCAGCATCAGCAATGGAACCGAACCGGTTTCTAAAACCGGGTTAAGAGTGGTTGAGCCATAGGTTAAAGTGCCACGCGAAACTGCGGTAAAAAGCATGTCGCCATTTGAAAACACGCCCGAACCTTTAAAATGGATCCCGTTAATAGCAGTGCTGGGGATAAAAGCATCAGCAGTCAGGGTTGAAACATACTGACCGGTTGTATCCAGTTTGCTGACGGACAGGTTTCCGGTTTGAAAATAGATATGATTGTTGTGATACTGCAACATACAGGCAGAAGCATACCCTCCAAAGCTCTCATTATTCGGAACATTCCAAAGCAGACTGCCACTTGGGTCGAACTTAAGAATATAGTTGCGGTTAGCTATTCCGCTGATTGTCACTCCATCAACAATGAGCGTAGAAGTTCCCCAAAGAGCTCCCAGCAAATACAGATTATCATTTTCACCCACCTGCAGATTGAGTGGATAAAAATTTACCCCTATGGGCTTTATATACTGCAATTCGCCCGATGCATTAAACTTATAAAGAAAGGTAGTGATACCTCCATTATAAGGCTGTGCGGTTACACCCTGGCATTGTTGCGGTCCGTTTGCACCATCCAGCGTATATAAATTCCCCTGCGAATCGCGTGCAATAGCAAGTGCTCCGTAATAACTGTTTGCAACAGTTGCATAACCGGC
>CAZBZA010000576.1:0-2606 GCA_964495865.1 uncultured Lentimicrobiaceae bacterium | reverse complement strand
TAAGTATCACAGTGCATGCGTCACGGATTTCTTCATTGCTTATGGTGAGCGGAGGCGCGATACGTATGCTTGAATCATTGAACAGAAACCAGTCAATAATTACCCCATTTTCAATGCAATGATCAATCACTTTTTTTACATGGGTAAAATTATCGAGTTGCAGAGCAATCATCAATCCGGCTGATCGTATTTGCCTGATAGCCTTACTCTTACTCAAAAGCCCTGTAAAAAGCTCGCTTTTAGCTTTAACTCCTTGTATCAGTTTCTCGTTTACAATTACTTCGATATTGGCAAGTGCGGCAGCGCAACTAACCGGATGCCCACCGAAAGTGGTGATATGGCCCAAAACCGGATTAAATGTAAGTGTTTGCATAATTTCGCGCGACGAAATAAAAGCACCAATCGGCATTCCTCCTCCTAATCCTTTGGCTAACAAAAGAATATCAGGAACGATTCCGTAACTTTCAAATGCGAACATGGTTCCTGTTCTACCCATGCCGGTTTGGATTTCGTCAAAAATCAATAACGTACCGGTTTCGGTGCACTTTTTACGCAATGCATCAATAAAATCCCTGCTTCCTTCAATTATTCCCGCTTCCCCTTGCACCGGTTCAATAATTACGCAGGCAGTTTCTTTTGTAATAGCCGACAGGTCTTCGATGGAATTGAATTTTAAATGGCTCACTCCGGGTAACAACGGCTCAAAAGGTTTTTGGTATCTTTCGTCGCCAATTACACTGAGGCTTCCATGTGTGCTACCATGATAAGCGTTTTCGAAAGCTACCATTTTTTGCCTTCCGGTATATCGTTTTGCCAGTTTTAAAGCGCCTTCAACGGCTTCGCTTCCGGAATTTACAAAATAGCAGTTATCAAGTTTTTCGGGAAGCAATCCGGCAAGCGCAGCAGCAAGTTTCACCTGCGGCGATTGAATATATTCGCCGTAAACCATCAGGTGGAGGTATTTATCAGCCTGATCTTTAATGGCTTTCACAACAGCAGGATGCCTGTGACCGATGTTACTCACAGAAATTCCTGAAATCAGATCAATGTATTTTTTGCCCGACGAATCATATATAAATACCCCATCGGCATGTGTAATCTCAAGAGCCAGAGGCGAATCGCTCGTTTGAGCCAGATTGTTTAAAAAAAGTTGTCGGTCAGTTAACATTAATGTACGAATTTAGCGCTTCAAAATTACTATTTAAAAAGGCAAATACGTTTTTAGTTTGCTTTTAAAACAAAATTACTGTAATATTGAATGATTTTTATCAAATGAAAGACAAGATTGTAATAATCACAGGCGCATCATCGGGTATAGGAAAGGCACTTGCCTATGAATTTGGCCGCAAGGGATCGCATGTGGTTCTGGCAGCCCGCAACTTGTCGGGATTGCAGCAGATTGCTGATGATTTGAATAAACTTGGAATTCATGCCCTGGCAATTAAAACTGATGTAACTATCGAAAATGATTGCAGGAACCTGATCGAAAAGACCTTAGAAAAATTTGGAAGGATTGATATTCTGATAAATAACGCAGGAATAAGCATGAGGGCCCTTTTTGTTGATCTGCAACTCGATGTTATGCGCCGTCTGATGGATACAAATTACTGGGGCACTGTTTATTGCACCAAATTTGCAATACCGCACCTTTTAAAATCCAAAGGATCGCTGGTAGGGGTGATTTCAATTGGCGGATACATTGGAATGCCCGGCAGAAGTGCTTATGCGGCGTCTAAATTTGCGGTAAGAGGTTTTTTGGACACAGTGAGGGTCGAAAACCGTAAAACCGGTCTGCATGTGCTTGTTGTTGCGCCCGGGTTTACAACATCCAATATCAGGCGGACAGCATTGCTTGCCGATGGTTCCGAACAAGGCGAAACGCCCCGCGACGAAAACCATATGATGCCAGCTGAGAAGGTGGCTTCATATATGTACAAATCTCTTGTGAAAAGAGACAGGCAACTGATACTTACATTTTTACAAGGTAAACTTACCGTTTTCCTTGGCAAATTTGTTCCAAAGTTTCTTGATAAGCTGATTTATAACACTTTTGCTAAAGAACCTGACTCACCTCTAAAGTAAAAGCATTCGACGAATTGCAATCCGCGCTTTTGTTAAGTGCTTTATTCCACATACTTCTTCGTTATAAGTAACATAGTAAAAAAACAAAAAAGTAATAATGATGAGCATACAGATCATACTCAAAAAAGGAATGGGTGACATCCATTTTGGGTGTACACCTGAAGTAGTAAGAGCTTTATTGGGTGATCCTGATGAAGTGGAAGAACTTGAAAGCGCTGTAGATGGCGTTGTTGAAAGTATTGTATGGAATTATCCTGATGCGGGATTGAATTTCTTTTTCGAAGCGTCCAACGGTGAGCCTACGCTCAGCACAATCGAATCGGATAACCTTGATACTGTGGTGTTTAATGCTAAAATATTTAATCTTACCAGGGATAGTATCATTAACCTGATGAAGGAAAACGGCTATTCTGATATTGATGAAGACGACGAGACCTGGGGCGAACATCGTGTTACGTTCGACGATGCTCAGATAGATTTCTATTTCGATGATCAGGAGTTGACACTGGTTAGCTGGAGTTGTT
>CAZBZA010000575.1:0-2614 GCA_964495865.1 uncultured Lentimicrobiaceae bacterium | reverse complement strand
TTTATTTCGCAGGTTGATCCGCGAAAAGTGCAGGTTATCACCAGTAAGGAATTGAAACGGGCTGCCTGTTGTAACCTTTCCGAAAGTTTCGAAACCAGTTCGTCAGTTGATGTAATGTATTCTGATGCAATTTCGGGTGCAAAACAAATTCAGATGCTCGGACTGTCAGGTATTTACAGCCAGATTATTTCCGAAAATGTTCCGCTCCTGCGCGGACTGGGGGCTACATTCGGGCTTGGTTACATTCCCGGTCCGTGGATGGAAGCCATAAGCGTGTCGAAAGGCGCTTCATCTGTAATGAACGGTTATGAATCAACCACCGGAATGATAAATGTGGAATATAAAAAGCCGGCTGAAAGCGAAAAGCTTTTTCTTAATGTTTTCGCTAATCAGCACGGCAGGCTCGAAGCTAATTTCAATACCGGTACCAAACTTACCGACCGGCTCAGTACCATGGTTTTAGGACATGCCAGCACATTTCAATCGCCATTCGATAAAAATGACGATAAGTTTATGGATATCCCTAAACTTACGACTTACAATTTCATAAACCGCTGGGATTATGATATTCCAGGTAAATATGATTCGCGTTTCCTGATAAAATACATGGACGAAACACGTACCGGCGGATATATGGATTTCAACCCGGATACCTACAGTCCCGAAATCGACAACATCAGCAATCTGTCCGAAACCTATGGCTTCCGTTTACGGACTAAGCGGCTCGAAAGTTTCTGGAAAAACGGGATTATCCTTAGCGACTATCGAAGCCTGGCAGTAATAGTATCAGGGATTTACCACTCGCAGGAAGGATTTTTCGGCGAAAATAAATACGATGCAACTCAGAAAAGTGTGTATGGAAACCTGATTTACCAGGATGCCCTTGGAGGAAACGAAAACCACCGCATCACAACCGGTTTCAGTTTTATTTACGACAATTATGACGAGGATTACTTCCGCCGCGACTACACCTATCTTTATCAGGATATTGGGATGACAGATTTTACTGAACCAATGGATACTTTATTTACAGTTGTCAGGTTCTCGGATACCACTTATGTGATGGACCGTAAGGAAATTGTTCCCGGCGCTTACCTCGAATACACCTGGACTCCTTTACATGATCTTACACTTATCGGTGGTATCAGGGCTGATCATCACAATAAATACGGCTTGTTTTTTACGCCACGGTTTCATCTCAGGTATAAGATTTTGCCAACTACCTCGTTACGCGCGTCAGCCGGAAAAGGATACCGCAGCGCCAATTTGTTTGCAGAAAATTTCTCTATCATGGCCAGTCAGCGCCTTATTCACATAGATAGTGATTTAAAGCAGGAAAATGCGTGGAACTTTGGCGTTAACCTCACCCACGATTTCCATTTGTTTGGTCGTGAAGCACAGGTAGATCTGGAAGCTTACCGCACAAGTTTTATCAGCCAGGTGATCGCCGATCTCGATAGTATTCCGGCAGATGTGTTTTTTTATAATCTGGATGGGAAATCGTATGCCAACAGCTATATGGCGCAAATTACTTTTGAACCTGTAAACCGGCTATCGGTTTTGGCAGCTTTCAGGGTAAGTGATGTAAAAACCACCATTAACAACGAGCTTCGTCAGAAACCAATGGTTAATGCATATAAAGGCATTGTTTCCTTGAATTATGCTACCAAATTCGATAAATGGAAATTCGATTTCACCACCCAGTTTATCGGGAAAGCACGAATACCTGATACCGATAAAATGCCGGCATCTCTGCAACGGGAAGATTATTCGCCGGCCTATGTGCAGCTTTTTGCGCAGGTTACACGTAAATTCAAAGCTTTTGAAGTTTACCTTGGCGGCGAAAACCTAACCAATTTCACTCAAAAAGATCCTATAACAGAAGCTTTTGCGCCTTACCATACCCATTTCGATACATCTATGGTGTGGGGACCACTCGTTGGAGCTACGGTTTATGCCGGGTTCAGGTATGTGCTAAAATAATAGATACACAGTTCAACTGTTTCTATCCACAAGGGTAGGAACAGCTGAATTTTTAACAAATAAAAGAAAATCAGCTGATTAACTTTCAAAATGGCAAGTGAGAAATTTTGAGATAATTTCCTAATCTCCCTGCTCTCTTTGTACCTGAGTAACTATACCTGACTTACCGGTTTTGGTCCGCCGGCTCCAAGGTATTTGGCTTCACCGAAAGCCAGAATAGGATAAAATATAAAAGGCAGCAAAACGAGGCCAACCGTAAAACCTGCTGTTTTCCCGAACGAAAGCGAAAGGTTATGATAAACTATTATCACCAATACTATATTTACTACCGGAATTAGCATCAGCAGCAGCCACCACCATGGTTTACCTACAATCTCCAGCAGAACAATAATATTATAAAACGGGATAATACAAGCCCACCCCGGCTTACCGGCTTTTTCATAAACCATCCACTGCGCGATAATTAATAAAATTCCCAGAATGATGGAACCAAAGAAAAATGGATTAAAGAAATACTCCATGTGCAAATGATTTTAAATTATTTTCCTACTCGTATGGCTTTTCAGTTTCGCCCCGTTTAGCGGTTTCCGGACTCCGTTATTGATATCAAAGATAAGAAAATATATTCGCG
>CAZBZA010000574.1:0-2614 GCA_964495865.1 uncultured Lentimicrobiaceae bacterium | reverse complement strand
CCTTTTCCTGTTTGCGCTTCCGCAGATGGTGGATGCACAGTCGCAAATACATATTATTCCGGCACCCAAAGTGGTGAAAATGTTGGATGGGAAATTTACTTTTAGTCCTTCAACCCACATTGTAATTGAAAACCCGGGCAATACCCAAACGGCTTTTGCTGCTTCCGAACTGGCTTCGGAAATTAAAACGGAACTAGGGTTTCAACCCCTGCTTACTGATAAACCGAAAGGTAATCCGGTTACACTTTTGCTGATTGGCCGTGATACAAAATTGCTGAAAAAAATTGCTGAAACTAATCTTTTAACGGCTCTATCTTTGGGCGAAGAGGGCTATTTCCTGGATGTTTCATCAAACCAGATCCTGATCGCTGCCAATACCGAAGCCGGACTTTTTTACGGGGTTCAGTCGCTGAAACAACTCATCCGGGCTAACCGGACAGGGAACAGCATTCCATGCCTTCTAATTACCGATAAACCTACCATGCGCTACCGCGGCTGGATGGATGATATAAGCCGCGGACCTATCCCTACCGTTGAATTTATCAAAAAGGAAATCCGTACCATGGCAGAGTTCAAACAGAACTTTTTCAACCTTTATACCGAGCATGTTTTCCGTTCGGATAAATACCCTGATATTTCGCCGACTGATGGTTTTACGCCTGCCGAAATAAAAGAATTAGCCGATTATGCCGCTACATACCACATGGACCTGATGGGAAATTTCCAGTCGTTCGGGCATATGGCGAAAATCCTTTCCAACCCTTTTTACGCGCACCTGGGCGACAACGGCGATATACTGAACCCTGCAGATGAAAGGACATATACCTTTCTTTCGGATTTATATTCCGAAATGATCCCTGCCTACAAAAGCAATTTTTTCAATATCAACTGCGACGAAACATTTGGCCTGGGCGAAGGGAAAAGCAAAGCCATGGCCGACAGCATTGGCGAAAGCGGAATTTATGCCTATCACATCAACCGCATCGATAAGCTGATAAAACCATATGGCAAACGCATTATGATGTGGGGTGATATTGCGGTAAACAAACCCGAAATTATCAGCCGTTTGCCCAAAGACCTGATCGTGCTTTCGTGGGGCTACCATGCCGCCGAAAGTTTCGACGATGCCATTCATCCTTTTGTAAAAAGCGGTTTCGACTTTATGGTAGCTCCCGGAGTAGGATGCTGGGGCGAACTGTGGCCTGCCTTAGGAAATGCCGCCGTAAATATTTCGAACTACACCCGCGACGGCGCCAAACTCGGTGCCATGGGAATGATGAATACCGCCTGGGACGATAACGGCCATAACCTTTTCGAATACAACTGGCACGGGCTGGCATGGGGTGCCGAATGCTCGTGGAACCCTGCTTCAGCGCTTACCGGCGAAGAGGCAAAGCACGAAAGGGACGAAAAGCTGAAACGCTTCAACACCAGTTTTGATGCTGTTTTCTTTCAGAACAAAGGCGTAACGGATCTCTACTTCCATATCGACAGTCTGAGGTTCCGCAAAGCAAAAGGCTTGCTGGGCGAAAGTGGTTTCTGGGAGGATATTCTTAACTTTTTCCCTTCGAATACCAATGCCGAAACCGAAACAGCCAACCGCGAACTTGCCGCCGAAGCCTCGCAAATGCTCAATCAAATAGCAGCTTTGCGCAAAACTACCAAACGCAATGCTGCCAACCTCGATTATGCTGAACTGGCTATCCGCCGCGCGATTTTTGCCGCCCATAAGAATATAACGCGTGTACACTTGTACGAAGCAACACAGAAAAATGATCAGGTTGCCATAGCAAGAGTTAAGCTGGAACTGCAATCGCTTGTTGAAGAGCTTCATGGGATAAAAATCACCTATATGAAACTTTGGGAACGCGAAAACCGAAGCTGGTGGCTCGATAAAAACATGGGCGATTACAACAAACTGGCCGACCGTTTCCTGAACCTCGACAAACAGGTGTATATTGATCCTTCGGAAGAAATTACTGACGGGCAACGTATGGTAACCTTGCGGACCCTTTTCAATGACCAGACGATTGTTTACACCACCGATGGCACAGATCCGGTGGTTTCGTCGAGGGTATATGCCACTCCCCTGCCCGTGAGCAGCAAAACGCTGATCAAAGCCAGTGTTCTGGTTAACGGGCAACCTTTCGGACTCACGCAGAAACTTATTTTCCTTCACAAAGGAATCGGTAACCTGGCGAAACTGAATTCGAAATACAGCAGTTATAATCCGGCTTATGCCGCCGGTGGCGATATGGCTTTGCTGGATGGCATAAAAGGCTCCAACAACTTTGCCGATGGCCGCTGGCAAGGCTACCAGGGACAGGATGTGGATATTGAAATTGACCTGAAGAAAATCATGCCCGTAAAATCGGTGAGCATGGACTGTATGCAAAATTCCTATTCGTGGATTGTGCTGCCGGCAAATGTTACTGTTTATTCATCAGCTGATGGCAAAAACTTTACGCCGCTTAAAACCATCAACCACGAAATTCCGATGGATGCCAAAGGTCAGTTTACGCATACTTTTATGGCAAATTTTGACACTCTGAATACCCGATACCTGAAAGTGGTTGCTAAAAGCACCGGTCTGTTACCCGCCTGGCATCATGCT
>CAZBZA010000573.1:0-2629 GCA_964495865.1 uncultured Lentimicrobiaceae bacterium | reverse complement strand
GGTTCAGAATCGAATACATACTTTTGGTGCAAATAATAATCACTAAAAATGCATCAAATGAAAATGAGAACCCTCAAATTACTGGTAGCTGTAGCTTTTGTACTAACAGCTAAAACTTCCATTTCGCAGGAGAAAAGCAATTTTTCGCTCAAAGCATCAGCTGAACTGGTGAGTAGTTACATCTGGCGGGGATCGCCTGCTTATACTTCTAATGGCGGTAATACTGCTTTGGCTCCTAACATTCAGCCAACACTCGGTTTTGTTTTCGGCGGACTTGAAGTAGGGGCGTGGGGATCAACTGATTTTTCCGGCGTTTACCAGGAAATGGACCTTTATGCTGCTTATACATTTAAAGGTTTAACTGCCACATTTACTGATTATTATTGGGATGCTAACTGGTCGTCCAAACCTTATTTTAGTTATAAAAATGAAACAACCGGGCATATTCTGGAAGGTAGTCTGGCTTATACTTTTACAAAAATCCCGCTTAAAATTACCGTTGCCACTATGATGTATGGTGCTGATAAAAAGTTTATTGAGGAAGAAGTGGAAACAGCTCCTGAAAATAATTACTCCACTTACATTGAACTTGGTTATGCTTTTAAGGTAAATGAATATAATTTCGATGCCTTTATGGGAATGACACCTGCCGATGGTTACTATGGCGATGGCTACGGTAACGTTACCGGATTTGGAGTTGTAAATATGGGTCTCACAGGATATAAAACAATAGAATTTTCCGAAAAACTGAAAACCACGCTGCGGTCGTCACTTATTTTTAATCCACAGCAGGAAAAGGCATACCTCGTTCTGGGTATTTCTTTTTAATTGAATCAATTTCCTTAATTATAACGAACACAATTTTCTAACTTTTACTAAATCAATTAAATATGATTGACACTGGTTCAACAGGCTTTATGCTTCTTGCAACAAGCCTGGTTATGTTAATGACACCTGCACTGGCCTTCTTTTATGGAGGACTCGCTTCGAAACGTAATATTTTAGGTATTATGATTCAAAGTTTTGTTTCCCTGGGCTGGA
Organism: uncultured Lentimicrobiaceae bacterium; assembly: GCA_964495865.1. Taxonomy (GTDB): domain Bacteria; phylum Bacteroidota; class Bacteroidia; order Bacteroidales; family UBA4417; genus UBA4417. The sequence continues at coordinate 1,588 of CAZBZA010000573.1, read as the reverse complement.
CAACCGTTTTGTGGGTAACTTTTGGATATTCACTCTGCTTCAGCGGTGGCGAAGGTGGGTTACTCGGCAATTTTGACAAAGCTTTCCTTGCCGGAATCGGGATGGATACCATGTATGCAGGGAATAATAAAATTCCTGAAATGGTTTTTATTGCTTACCAGATGATGTTTGCTATCATTACTCCCGCGCTTATTACCGGAGCTTTTGTAAACCGTGTTTCTTTTAAATCATACATGATTTTCCTAACTGTTTGGCAAATACTGGTTTATTACCCGTTTGTTCATATGGTATGGGGCGGTGGATTACTTGCTGAATGGGGCGTTCTTGATTTTGCCGGTGGAATTGTTGTTCATGCAACTGCTGGTTTTGCGGCTTTAGCTTCTGTTTTTTATGTAGGAAAAAGGGTTTCAAAAGAATCAGTTCCTAACAGCATTCCTCTGGTTGCAATCGGAAGCGGTTTGCTTTGGTTTGGATGGTACGGTTTTAATGCAGGCAGCGAATTACAGGTTGACGGAGTTACATCACTGGCTTTCCTGAATACCGATATCGCAGCCTCTTTTGCAACAATGGCCTGGGTGGCTATTGAATGGTACCGCGAAGGAAAACCTAAGTTTGTCGGACTGCTAACGGGTTCAATTGCCGGTTTGGCAACCATTACACCTTGTGCCGGTTTTGTTCCTTTATGGGCATCACCGATTATTGGAATAGTAGCCGGTGTTGCTTGTTATCTGGCTGTTCAGTTGAAGAATAGGATGAAATGGGACGATGCACTCGATGTTTGGGGCGTTCACGGCGTAGGTGGTTTTATCGGAACTATCCTGCTTGGTGTTTTTGCTTATGCCGGAACTAATGCAGTAACCGGTCAGGCATACAGCGGATTGATTTACGGCGATTTCTCTTTCTTTATGAAACAGCTTATAACTGTTGTTGCAGCTTCAGCGTATGCTTTTATTTTCACCTACATCATGCTGATTTTGATTAACTACGTAACAAAAGTAAGGGTGAGCGAAGAAGATGAAATGATAGGTCTTGATAGTGCTTTACACGGCGAACAGGCTTATGACGAAGGAGCTCTCTGACAAACTTGTTCAACTATAAATGCAAAAGGCTGCTCTTATAAGGGCAGCCTTTTTAGTAGGTAAAATTTCAAATTATTCGCTTATTGCTTATTTTATTGTGCTCAAGAGTCGCGGTTCCAAGTTGATGTATTTTTTTTGCATAAAATAGAGGACTATGAAAGTACGTAATTCAAAATGCAAAATTCAAAGTTCAAAATTCAAAGTTTGATTGCCATTCAATACCGGGGAATAAATCAATTCTACAAAAATGTAAGCTCGTTTTTGTCTTGTTAAAGTTGTTCTTTAGTAAAGCTACATTCTTTTGAATTTTGAACTTTGAATTTTGAATTTTAAATTGTTTTTTCTTTTTGGTCGGTAAATTGCTGCCAAACTTCTTCATACTAATCAAAAGTATAAGTTTCAATTGAATGATGACCTACGCGGATTTCCACTTCTTTCCCATTTGTATTAATTGCATTCTTCGGGTACTCAAGTAAATCCGTGTGCCATCCTGATTTTACCGGTTTGAA
>CAZBZA010000572.1:0-2632 GCA_964495865.1 uncultured Lentimicrobiaceae bacterium | reverse complement strand
GTTTAATTGTGGATGTAGTATTGTACAAATTGGGTTTCGTGTGGAATCTGATGTAGAAGGGAGTCGGAAGTCGGAAGTTGGAAGTCGGAAGTCAGAAGTAGGGAGTAAGGAGTAGGGAGTCAGGAGTCAGGAGTAGGGAGTAGGAAGATGGAAGTAGGATGTTAGAACCCGGAGTATCGAGGTTTGAACCATCGCCTTGTCGCCCCATCGCCTTGTCGCCCTTCGCTTTGTCGCCCCTCGCCTTGTCGCCCCTCGCCTTGTCGCCCCTCGCCTTGTCGCCCCTCGCCTTGTCGCCCTTCGCCTTGTCGCCCCTCCAGGAAGAAAGAATCAATAATTTTAACCAATCTAAAACCCTGCGGGAGAATACCTGCGGGGTTTTTTAATTGAAATAAACGGCATATTGGGTCCTGTTATACATAAATTGAAAAGTAGATATCCATATAAGTTTTTTTGCTAAATTGTTGAAATTCAATATTAAACGCGTAAAATGATTTCAACCTTCCTTTGTTGAAAAGTAATTCAGGAGTGAACATCGGCACACCGATAAGCACCGTATTTTTAAGCAAGCCAAAAACCCATGTCCGAAACGCCTACTATTGATCAGCTTAACCTGTTAATTCACTTGCTTGACGATCCCGACCAGGAAGCGTTTCAGCAGGTTTGCAACGATATTCTGGCTATCGGGGCCAGCGCCGTTGAACCGCTCGAAGAAGCATGGCTCAATGCCAGCGACCAGCTTACACGACTGAGGATCGAAGAAATTGTTCATAACATACAATATGACAGTCTGTTTGAAGAAATGACGGATTGGGTAGCCGATGGAAGCCGCGATTTACTTCGCGGGTTTATGATCGCTACCCGGTTTCAATATCCTAACCTGGATAATGAAAAGTTGCTGGCCGAACTAAATAAGCTTACGCGAAGTGTTTGGCTCGAACTTAATGATAACCTCACAAGTCTCGAAAAAATCAAAGTCCTGAACCACGTTATCTTTAATGTGTACGAATTTGGTGGCGAAATTTCCGACATACATATCGCGGACCATTACTTTTTAAATAACCTGCTGCAGTCGAGGCACGGCAATGCTGTTTCTATTGGTATACTGTATATTATTGTTGCCGAAAAATTGATGCTCCCCGTTAAAGGCGTTGATCTTACAGGGAACTTTATTGCTTGTTTTACACATGTTCCTTCCGATTTTAAAGAAGGCTACAAGCCGCTGAATGAAGTTAAATTTTATATCAATCCCTTTTCGATGGGAGCTGTTTTTACGAAAAAGGAAATTTTACTATACCTCGATAAAGCCGGAATTGATATTACCGAAAACTGTTTTAAACCTGCCGATAATAAAACCGTGCTGAAACGCTGGTGCTACGACCTTATGAATGCATACCATGAAGAAGGCAAGCTGGCTAAAGTGAAGGAGCTGAAGACTTTGATCAGGATATTGAGATGATGTTAAATTCCAAGTCCCAAATTCCAAGTCCCAAATTCCAAGAACCAAACTCTTCAAACACTTCAAACCAGAAACCAGAAACTTGAAACCCTTCAATCCCGAAACCTACCTATAATACGCTTCCAAAAATTTGGTGATATTATTTTCAACGCGGGCTAAAACGTTGCTTACATCGGCACGTTCGAATTTCTGACCGGTGATGTTTTCGTATAATTCGATGTAGCGTTCCGAAACAAGGTTTACAAATTCATCGTCCATTACCGGAATCGTTTGTCCATCCTTGCCCTGGAAACCATTGGCCATAAGCCATTCGCGTACAAACTCTTTCGAGAGCTGTTTCTGTGGTTCGTTTTTCGACTGACGTTCCTCGTATCCTTCTTTATAAAAATACCGCGACGAATCAGGTGTGTGTATTTCGTCGATAAGGAAAATTTCGCCTTTGGCTTTTCCGAATTCGTATTTGGTATCAACCAGAATTAAGCCCATGCCCGAGGCAATCTGTGTTCCGCGCTCAAAAACGGCCATGGTATATTTTTCGAGCATTTCGTAATCTTCAGCACTTACGAGGCCCTGTTTCAGGATTTCTTCCTTCGAAATATCTTCATCATGACCCACTGATGCTTTGGTGGTTGGAGTGAGGATTGGATTCGGGAACATATCATTTTCTTTCATCCCTTCGGGCATAGGAATCCCGCAGATGCTGCGTTTGCCGGCTTTGTATTCGCGCCAGGCGTGCCCGCTGAGGTAACCGCGGATTACCATTTCAACTTTAAACGGTTCGCAAAGGCGCCCGACAGTAACCATTGGATCGGGAGTAGCAATTTTCCAGTTAGGAACAATATCGGATGTATCGTCGAGAAATTTGGCTGCTATCTGGTTCAAAACCTGTCCTTTGTAAGGAATAGCGCGTGGCAGAACCACGTCAAAAGCCGAAATGCGGTCGCTGGTGACCATTATCAGCAATTCGTCGTCAATATTATATACATCGCGGACTTTTCCGATATAAGTGCTTTTAAGTCCTGGAAATGTGAAATCGGTGCGTGTGATGGCGTTTTGCATATGATCTGTTTTTACGGAATGAAACTGTTACCGGCTGATTTGGAGCTGCAAAATTACAAAGGATTTAGATCAAAATAGTTAGAAATCAGGTTACAGGCGGTGAATGTTTTCAACAAT
>CAZBZA010000571.1:0-2632 GCA_964495865.1 uncultured Lentimicrobiaceae bacterium | reverse complement strand
AGCGATGCGTTTAAAATTAATGCATCCATTATTCATATTTCAAATTAAAGAATACTTTTGTGTAAAAGTTAAATGATATGTCAGACTTGGTGGCCTCGTACGAAAGATTACTTCTCGGGAAGCTTAAAAACGATGACCAGTCAGCTTTCACTATTATTTTTACAAAATACTATTCCGACCTGGTCCGATTTTCATTTGGCTTTACAAGGAATTCCGATTCTTCGGAAGAAATTGTACAGGAAGTATTCCTGAAATTGTGGGAAAACCGTTCTACGCTCGATATTCACACTTCACTTAAATCGTACTTATTAAAAAACGTGCAGAATCGCAGCATCGATAGCTTGCGTCATGCAACTATCACAAACAAATATGCCGCTGTTGTCCTTGATCATCCGCTATTGTCACAAAACGATACGGAAGACTATATTTTGTTTTCCGAATTGGAAGCAAGTTTCAATCAGGCAATGGAAAATATGCCAGCCCTATATGCTGAAGTTTTCAGGTTGAGCCGTATCGAAACACTTAATTATCAGGAAATTGCCTCTAAACTTAAAGTGTCGGTCCGCACGGTTGAGGTGCGTATAAGCAAAGCATTGAGCTTGTTGAGAGCCGAGTTAAAAGACTATTTGCTTATCGGCCTGATAATCTATTATTTTTTCAAGTAGCTGATTTGGGTAAGTTAAACAATACGCAGAGAAAGGCCTGATTCCGGTTTGTGTAAAAAAAATCATTTTTTGGATGTGGATTCTGAATTCTAAAACGTCGTTATAATGATTGATGAAAATATGGAAAAGATAGATTCCGTTTCGGCAGATAATTTAATTGTAAGTTATCTTGGAGGTAAAGCTTCGGAGGATGAAATCCTGAAGCTGGAAGCGTGGATTCGCGAATCGGACGAAAATCAGAAGTATTTCAACCAATTGAAAAATATCTGGGATGCTGCTGCAGATATCCCAATTTCAACGGACAAAGCTTTGAGCAAAGTTTTAAAACAAATAAACAAGGGGCAGAAAAGCAAATTGTCATTCTTTCAGATTGTACAAAGAATAGCTGCCATATTGTTTATTCCTCTTCTCGTTTCGATGCTGTGGCTCTATTCGGGGAATAATTTCAACAGCTCAAACTCCAATATTACTTACAATAAGGCAGTAGCTGCTTTTGGCACCTTCTCCGAACTGGAACTTCCTGATGGTTCAAAAGTATGGCTAAATGCAGGCAGCACACTTCGGTATCCTGATAAATTCAGCAACGATAACCGACTTGTTTACCTGGTCGGAGAAGCATATTTCGAAGTTCATTCCAACGAAAGCATTCCCTTTTTAGTCAGTACACCTTATTTTACTGTAAAAGCAACAGGCACCAAATTTAATGTCAGGGCCGAAAAGAATTTTCTAACTCCTTCAGTCACTTTAATTGAAGGTAAAGTTGCCGTGCAAAAGAACAGTTCCGATAAAGGCAACGGGTTGATAACCCTGCTGCAACCTCAGCAGCATATGACTTACGATACATTAAGCGGCCATTTTACTATTCAAACCGAAGATCCCTACAAACATTTTGCATGGAAAGACGGCAAACTCGTTTTTCGGAACGACAATATTAGCGAAGTTGCCCGAAGAATCAGCCTGCAATACAACGTAGATATCGAAATTAAAGGAGACGCAATTAAAAAATACCGTTACAGGGCTACATTCGAAAATGAGCCTTTGGGCGAATTATTGAGACTCCTGAAAATTTCGTCCCCGATTGACTATACCGAAGTCAAGCCAGCAGCATTGCCTGATGGAACATTCTCCAGAAGAAAAATCATAATATATTCCATAGTTAATTGATTTAATAAAGTTTGATGCCTATGTCCAACTGTAAGCTTAAAATAAACCGGATCTGTTTCTGTTGATGAATCCCCGGTTTATTGTATCCGCGACAAGGCTTTAATTCAAAGCGCTTTATTTAAAATCAGTTCTAAAAGTCATTGATAAAACTGAAGTTATCTGAACAAGATAATTTCAGCTAACAGGATCATTGTTTTCATTTTATACCCTAAAACTAACCATAATATGAGATTATTTTTACTAACAAGCCTGCTCTTCTTATTCATTTTAGTGCCTGACCGGCTTAATGCACAGTCAACCAAAATAACATTAAACCTTGTTAATGTACCGTTGAATGATGTGCTGAATGAGATTGAAAAACAGAGCGATTACACGTTCCTCGTCAACGAGGAGGTTGTGGATGTTACACGTAAGGTTGACGCTGTTTTTGTCAATACATCCGTAAAAGATGTTCTCGACCAGCTTTTCAAAGGAGAGAAAATCAAGTATGTAACCAGCGACCGCCAGATTATTATTACCCCAACCAAGACTAAAGGCGGGGATTTTCAGCCAAAAAAAGTAACCGGTAGAGTAACTGATGAAAAAACCGGAGAAGAATTGGTAGGTGTTACCGTGCAGATAAAGGGCACAACCCAGGGCACCACAACAGCGGTTGATGGAACCTATTCCATTGAAATACCTGCATCCGATGCCATTCTGCTGTTTTCGTATGTAGGCTATGAGCCAAAAGAAATGCCGGTAAAAGATATGCTGGTAATAAACGTTGCAATGCATCAGGTTGCAACCGAACTCGAAAGTGTTGT
>CAZBZA010000570.1:0-2638 GCA_964495865.1 uncultured Lentimicrobiaceae bacterium | reverse complement strand
GCCGTATCAACACCATACATGGCAAAGTTCATTTTCAGATTTGCCATCCAATTACCTCTGGTGTATGATGCCATCGCAACGAGTTCCCTGAAATTGGCTCCCATAGGATGTGCCAGAGGCTGGTTATAGTGGCCGTAGCTTTCAATCGTAGAGCTGTGAGAATAGGTATATGGCCTTGCCTGGTTGTATTCGAGCCGGGCATTTAAAGCCGGAATATTAAGAAGATTCCATCCGGAAATACCCAACTGATAACCATACTTATTAGCCCACCAGCCATCATTGGCTTTAACATGTTCAAGCTTAAATTCATCCAGAATCAGCTGACCATAAACAGTGAAATGCTTGTTTATCCTGATACTGAAAGTTGCACCTACCAAGGCATTATCGGGTGAACCAAATGATTCTTCAACAGGCCGCAGCAGTATAACAGGATTAAGATATTGTACATCGAAACCTCTATGACCGGTTGAATCTGCATTTTCCCAGACGATTGCGTCAAAAAGGCCCAGGTTAAGCCTTCCCCAAAGTAATACCTGCAGGTAATGCATGGTTGACCATTTACGATCGTATCCAAAATCAGGGGATAAGGTTGAACTCCTGTCGATGAACTGGTTGTATAGAACGGTGTATTTTACTTTTTTAAAATTACCTGTAAGTTTAAGGTAAGGATAATTGAACGATGCATCCGATAAAAGCATGGAACGGTAACCCTCGCCTATAAAGTTTTTACCATAACCCATAGTCATATTTACATACTGAGAAGGGCTGTAGCTCACATAGCCGGTGCTGTTGAAAAAATCAACCCCGTTTTCCTTAAACGGTTTATACCAGCCTTGTCCCGGCACTACTCCCAGTGAGCGGATAGCTGAATCGGGCCATGAAGCAAAAACGGCCTGGGTTTCATAAATTTCGGTGTTAAACGAAAATGAGTTTCCAAGCAGGCCTGTTACAGCGAGGCCTCGTGTGTTGATCCAGGTGTTTTTTTGCTCTCTGGTTTCGTACCCAAGGCCAAAATTAAATACAGGATCAGCCGTTATACTGAAATCTTTTGTTTTGTACCGGAAAAGGTTTTCGGTAAATAGTTTACGATAAACGAAGGTGTTTTTATGTTTCGAATCACCAGGTACATTGTATAATGCGTCCGAAATCGTAGCAACGCTGTCCATTTCCTGCAACAGGAGCGGTTTCATGGATGAGAGTATTGTTTTGTTCTGCGACTGGTATTTTTGCGTTATCCTGTCGTAATACACATTATCCAGTGGAATATATTGTCCGTAGCTGCGCATTGAAATGAGCGTTATCAGGATTAAAGTGAATCGAAGGAATTTAGTCATACAGAACGTTTTGATGCTGTTTTTCGGTTATTTCGGACGCCATAAGGATTTTTACTTTAGCGTAAAAGCCCATTGATTCCCAAATCAGGAATTCCGGGAAACATATTTGCGACAGTAAAGATAAAAAAAGCAGGCGGAATTCAAACGAGGTCGTTAATTCTCAGGACTAGAGGCAATCTTATTCAGTATTGATTTTTGCCTGCGAAGCCTGATGGCTATAAAGGATAGTATTACTGACACCGATATCATTATTATCATAAGCATTGAATTGCCCAGGTAATTGAAAAAATATGCAAATGCCACGAACAACAGATTAATGGCTATAAGTAATATGGTTGATTGCAGATGTGTATATCCCAGATCGAGAAGAATGTGGTGAAGGTGTCGGCGGTCAGCTTTGAACGGACTGTTCCCTCGTAATATTCTTATAATGAATACCCTCAAAGTATCGAACATTGGAATTATTACCACTGCAAATGAAAAGGCTGGTCCGGCAGTAAAATGAGGTTTTATATACGATAAAGCATTTAACTCGTTAAATCGGAAAATAAGGACGGTAAGCGCAAATCCGAGCAGAAGCGAACCGGTATCGCCCATAAAAATTTTGTTAGTTGTTCCAAAGGCATTATAAAAGAAGAAAGGAATAAGTGCGCCCAGAATGATAAATGATAGAACGGCATATTCCCAGTCCTCAACAAATAAAAAATAACTGCCAAAAACTGCACTTCCTAATATGGCTATTGAAGCAGCAAGTCCATCAATGCCATCCACCAGGTTAAATGCATTTATGATAACAATTCCGGCAAACAAGGATAGTAATATGCTTTCGGGATAGCTGATTTCTTTGATATAAAACATGCCTTGCATACTATCGAGCCTCACATCCCCAACTACGGTGAGTATTAATAAAGCTATTATTTCGACAATGAGTTTTTTCCATGCAGGTATATTTAGCAAGTCATCTTTCATGCCAATAAAAAATATAATTGTAAAACCGGCTATAATAGGAGGTAATGATGTAAGACTGCTTGCAATGCCACCTCCATCCATACCACATGTATTAATAAAAGTAAGGCTTACAGCAGTTATGGTTGCATACATGCCAAGCCCACCTAAGGTTGGTACCGAAGCAGTGTGGTTTTTTCTTTCATCAGGAACATCAAACAGCTTTTTAACTTTAGCTATTTTAATAATTACAGGAATGGCATACAAATTAAATAACACCGCAATCAGAAATGCAGTTGCTATGCGGTATTGCGGCTGAAAAAAATGGAAATAAAAATTATCAATGGTTTGCATACCAA
>CAZBZA010000569.1:0-2640 GCA_964495865.1 uncultured Lentimicrobiaceae bacterium | reverse complement strand
GCAGCGGCACATTCCTGTTGCTGGGACTGGCTGTTATGTATGGAACCCGAAAAGCCTTCAACGTGCGGAAAGAAGCCGCAGAGTAAATCGCCTTTTTTAAATGCAAAAACAGCTGTCCTGCATACGGGGATAGCTGTTTTTTGCTTTTCCCATTTATCATATATACTTATTTCTGATCCCCCCCCCATTTTCAAATCAACCATCCGGCATCCGTATTCCTCCACACTGTTTTATTTATTACTTTTGTAAGACTAACCACATTGTTAGTCTGAACTTGTAGCCGCTCAACTCTCTGCCCTATGACACGAATTCTACTGTTCGTTATTGCTTATGTAATACCGGCCTGTGTGTGTAATAAGAATACTCAGCGGCTTTCAGCAAACACGAATAAACAAAAGGTTTTCAACCTTCTCCGGTTTATTCCACTGCAATTTAAAACTTCCCTTTCTTTTAGTTCAACCCTTCCCTACCTGACAATCGGGAAATACAGGTATGTTCCGGTTCGAAGGTATCAGTCGGAAGGCTGCAAAATACCGGAACGATCTGCAGCTAAATCCATTCATCAACATTATGATCCGCGCAATTGCATATACAACTGTTTTTAACTGCTTAAACTGAAGGTTACTAAACGATACTCATCCTTACTATAATGATCCGACTTCATTTCTTATTCCTGATTTTCCTTTTCATATTTACTTCGTGCAACAGCAATAACTCATGGCTAAAGGCGGTTAAGAACCAGGATCAGGAGTTTGAACTGCTTCGGGGAAAGGCCGTTTCTTTTCTTAACAGCCAGCCCGACAGCGCGCTGTTGTTTGCTGATTCGGCCCTGCTTATTGCCAGGAATAAAGGAATTAACGACACATCACTTATATCGCTGTTATTCCTGAAAGCCGATGCTTTTGTGAACCGGGGTCTTTCGGATTCGGTTACTCCTGTATTGCTGAAAGCGCGTTATATTGCGATCAGTGCATCCGATACCGCTTATATTGCGGAGTCAAGCCGCAGGATGGGGCTTTTTCTCCGTAACCAGGAGCAATCACTGCTCGCTGAGGGATATGCGCTGGAAGCATTACACCTCTTTGAAAAGCTTGAAGATAAAAACAGTATTGGCAATGCCTGCGACCTTTACGGCAACCTGCTGAGCGATATGGGCAATTACCTGAGGGCACACGAGTACCTGATGAAGTCGTATAATATATTCAAACAAATGGGAAACATTAAAGCTCTTGGTATCGCAAGTATGAATATCGGGTTGAATTTAAAATTGATGGGCAATATGGAAGAAGCTACCCGCTATAGCAGAGCATCATGTGAATATATTGCACAGGTACACGATACTGCCAGCCTGAAGGTAGCTTATAATAACCTTGGCATTGTGCTGCGTACAGCCAAACCCGATAGCGCTATGTACTATTACCGGAAAGCGCTCGAATTGAACAGGGAATCCTCCCCTATGAATTCGGTTATTACACGATTCAATATTGCCAATCTTTATCTCGATAAAAAGGATGTCGCCCTTGCCTTGCAGGAATTTAACACGGTGCTCGGTCTTTGCAGGCAAAACCAGCTGTCGGGGGGAATTGCCAGGGTATATCATGCCTTCGGAGAAATTTATATCCTCACGCGTGATTTTCCCAGGGCCGACTATTACCTTCACCGGTCCATTAAACTGGCCGATTCTCTCGGTCTTCGCTCCCTTTCACCCGATTTCAACAAAACATTGCTGCAATCATACAAGGATCAGGGTAGGATGGCAGAATACTTCAGGTTGTCGAATCGGGTAATGGCACAAAGAGATTCCATGATTGGCAAGGATAAGGAAGCCGCCATTACCTATATAGCCCAATACCAGCAGGCTGAAAAAAAAGAACTTGAAAACGCCTACCTGAATGTTGTTCTGAAAAATAAAGAGAACAAGTTGCTGTTAAGCAAAATCATTATTTCAGTCGTTGTTTTTGCATCCATTCTCCTGGTTTTCCTGTTGATCAGGATTTTAAGGCTTTACAAAGAGCGAAGTAAGGCATATGACCTGCTGATAAAACTTTACCATGAGGAACGCGCTCAGCGCGAAGCACAGGCCGAGGCCATGCTTAATATAAACGATAACAGCAGTCAAGGTGACACACAAGCAGATGAAAGGCAGTTACTTATAAAGCAACTACTGCAGTATTACAAATCCGAAAAACCTTATTTGAATCCGAAACTCCGGGTGGAGGATCTTGCCGAAACTCTGACTACCTCCCGTAAAGCAATTGCTTCCGCATTAAGCCAGTACAATAATTCAAATTTTGTTTCTTTTACCAATACCTACAGGGTTGAGCATGCGATCATGCTGATGGAAAGCGATGAATACAGAAATTATAAAACGGCGGCTGTCGCTGCTGATGCCGGTTTCGGCAGTACTCAAAGTTTTTACAGGATATTTCAGCAGTTTACCGGTGTAATGCCGAATTATTACCGCAAGAATCAATCAAAACCGGATATTGAGAGCGCCGCCTGACATGCGATGGGCGGACAACCCTTGATTTACTGCTTTTTAAAGGTATTGTATTACCCTGGCTGCTGCGTTTTCCATTCCTACTAATTCTCTTTATTTAACCCATTGTCATCTTTTTATTTATCTGCTTTTTATCCCCA
>CAZBZA010000568.1:0-2641 GCA_964495865.1 uncultured Lentimicrobiaceae bacterium | reverse complement strand
ACGCTCAAACGGCGGATATACTTACTAACAGCTCCATCGTTAAAATGGTGAAAGCCAAACTTTCGGACGAACTGATACTGGATATGATACTTACCTCGGAAGTTCAGTTTGATGTGAGCAATGATGCTATTAACAGCCTGAAATCAAACCAGGTTTCGGATCCGGTAATTGAAGCCATGAAAGAGGCAGCCCGTTCGCAGCAAAAACAGGTTTCGGCCGAACCGGCAGAAATCCCCAATCAGAACATACCCGACACTCCTGCAACACCCATTGTGCCTGTTGCAGCCACAGCCGCTGTTGTAACTCCGGCAGTTATACCGCCGCCCCCTGCGCAGACAGATGTTGCTGCCACGCCCAAAGCCGAACCTGCACAATTGCAACCTCAACCGCAACCTCAACCCCTGACACCGGGAGTAAAAACAAGTGTTGAAAGCACTGAGCCTGCGCCGGTGGTGGAAGTACTGAGCTATGTGATTCCAATAAAAGGACTTGTAGAGTATTACGAAAATGAGTTTGTTTCGTTTTCGGCTGAAATATCGCGCTGGGATAAGCAGATAAAAGATTCAGTGGAAGCTATAAATCGGATCAATGGACAGATCAACCTGCTCGAAGCGGAACTGAGGACAAAAAAGAACGCCGATTCAAAGAAATATTCCGCCGAAATACTTGCCTTGAAAACCAAACTTGACATGCAGCGTGCAAGGTATAAGCAGGCAAAAACCAATATGCTGCAGAACGGTGAAAATATATGCAAAAAGCTGGAAGACATCAGCAGTGCAAAAGCATCCTCGATAAGCGACAAATACGGTGTTGCCCGCCAGCAGATCAAGGATACGAAAATGGAGCCCTCCAGGGTGGGAAGTGCTGTTCCTGTTACTTTTACAAAACTCCGGATTTATGATAACACTACAAAATTCCTGTCGCCGTTGTCGGAAATGCTGGTTTGGCACCAGAATGAAATTGACGAATTGTATAAAATAGCTGTCCGATACAATGCAAAGGTGATAGATGTTATTGCTCAGGATGCTGAACTTATGAAACAGCTTGAACCCGTGAACAACAAACTGAATGAATATAAAAACGATACCAAAAAGTACAAACAGGAGATAGCCACACTAAAAAAGCAGAAATCGGCCCTCGAAAAGCAACGCAAACTTGTGAGCGACAGCATGGAAAAGGACAGCAACGAATTAGCCGATACACTGAAACTTTTACGAACCGAAATACAGGCATCTGCCAAAGAACGCTTTACCGATATAATAGCTAACATCACTTTTTTGTTCCAGGAAAAACCCGCTTTATAACCATCGTATGCTGAACCAGCTATCCATAAAACCGAAATACGCCGCCTTTAAACATGCGTGGTTATGGTACGCATTGCTGCTGCTTCCGCTGGTAAGCGGGGCAAGGGATAAAACATGCTTTTCGTCGGTTACTGCAACAGAAAGAAGTAACGAAAAGGAAATAAAAGAAATGCCTGGCAGTCCACGGAGCAGTACCCATGCCGCTTACATCCCTGCCGCTGCATCACTCGAAAACGCCAGGATGCTGCTGCTTACCGAAAACATAAGCAGTGCCGTGGTTGAATATGCCAGGCTAGTTGCCGTGGATTCAGGGAATGTATCATTAAATTCGGAGTACGCTTATGCGCTGGCACTTTGTGGTGTTTACGACGCAGCCCTTATCCGCCTCGACCGCATCTGGGCTCGGAAATCAAACCAGGCAGATGCCGGATACCTGGCTTCGCAGGTTTTTCAACTGATGGGCTACAAACAGCTTGCCGGCGAATTATGGAAAGAGATTGAAAACAACAAAGCTCCGGCCTGGATTTCGACGAAAGCACCGATATTATTACAAAAATACCAAAGAAAAACATCAGCAACCGCCACCGGCAACCGCGACGAACTGATTGCTGACTTTAAGCGGGCAAACCGCCTGGCTGCCCAAAATTCATTATTCCGATCCATAGCATTGTTTGAGGAAATAACCACACGTTTTCCTCAGGAATACCTTCCCTATGTTGGTTACAGCATTGCTCTCGAACGGGCTGGCATGTTGCTGAAATCGGCCCAGGTGCTCGAAACCGCCCTGTCGCTCACCGGCAACAGCCCCGAAGAGGCCGAAACAAAACAATTTCTGACAAAGCGGCTTACTTCGGTACGTGCCAAAATCAATACCACGAATCCCCAATCCGCCCAGGCTGCCGCACCGGTAAAAACGACTGAGAAGACCGGTAAACCCATGATGGCCTATGCCGGCGGTATGATACACCCCGAATACGTTAATTTTAACCTGCGGTACGGATATTTTTTATCGCAATCGGGCAATCTTTCGATGAACCTGGGCTGGACCGGCAATTCGGAAGGACTATACACCAGCCTCGGCTTGCTGTATTATCAGCGGCACAAGGTTTTTGTGGCAGGATTTGGGCTAAGTGGAAATTTTGGCAACGGAACATCGGTATTTTATGTAAAAATGTCGCCCGGGCTGAGTTTTATGAACAAAAAGAAATCTGCCAGTTGGGATATCTTTTGGGATGTTCAGTTTCCATTTCAGAAAAAATATGCGACAACCGTAGGGTTTTCAATAGGAAGAAGTTTTTATTTTGGAAACAGGTGAAAATTCTGAGGATGCTTTTTTT
>CAZBZA010000567.1:0-2649 GCA_964495865.1 uncultured Lentimicrobiaceae bacterium | reverse complement strand
TTACTTATTACAAAAAGAGACAGTTTTCTAAGAATAGAAACCTGTCTCTTTTACTTATTCAATTCCTGAATTAATAAATGTTCGCATTATCGCGATAGCCTGATAAGTTTAAGTACCAGTCGCTATATATTGTTCCTGCGCTTTCAGCCCATTTAACAAAATAAAGGTAACCTTCGTTGATTGGTTTCTTTTCAATTGTATGATCAAAGCCTTGCAGGATATTGATTCCCCAAGGGAGGTTATTTTCAGTCTTGTAATACTTTCCCGTTGATGGTTTTGAATCGTCAGCAAGTGTTCCGAATAATGATGTATTTGCCATATCAGTAGGTACACGGTCGGACATATGAATTTCATTTCCCCTCTGAAGCCTTGCTACCAGATAGAAATTAAATTTATCCGGCGAAAGTTCACCCAAGGCCACTGTACCGCCAGTGGCGGGCGTTCCCTCGTCGATAAAAACAAGCTTAACTGTCAAAGTTTTTGATGCAACTGTTGGAGCCTGCCTTTCAGTATTGATACCAATTCCTGTTCCGGGCCATTGCATCAATTTATAGAAGTTCTCAAAAACAATGCAATTAGCATATGTTTGACCACTCTCCAGTCCATTTGCGTTCATGGTATAAATGGAAGATGGCTCAATTGAATTCCCTGATACAGTAATGATCTTATCAGGAGAAATACCATCAAGCTGAAATCCGAATCCATTTTTAAAATTGGCTCCAGAAGCTTTCAACGTATATTCCCCAATCACTTCAACAACCATGTTATCGGAATTGGTAACAGTGTTTAAACGATAATCTACAACCAGATCATTAAAGTCGTAATCACCTGTTAATGGCCAAGAATCTTCAAAAGCTAATGTACCGGAAGTTCTTGAGGAAGGGAAAAAGTTGTTGTAAGCCCTGTAAATGTCATTAGGATATTCATCTTCACTATCTGCAACTCCGTCATTATCAGCATCCTCTATCACTAATGCGGGTAAGCAACCATTACCCGGGTCCGATGCATAGGTTCCCGGGATCACAATATCGTCAGAAAAAGTCCGGCTACTGCCTCCCTGGCCTACAAAACTAATTAAAATTTTATACGGCGATTGTGAGTTAGCAATCCCGGCAGGAATTTCAGCACTAATATTTCTGATGTCAATGCTATGCGGTTTTGGAAAACTATAAGAGTAAAATTTTACAGGGGCACCTTCCATACCAGAACCCGTATTGGCCGGATCATAAGCAATATAGCTAAAAACAACTTCCCTGGATGTTCCACCATCATTTTCAAGTCTTGCCTTCATTGTAATATTGCCCGATGCAGGTAATATCCAGGGAGTTTTTATGGAGTTTTCGAGTGTAACTGTACTATTTATTTTTTCGGAGCGTCCGCTCCAGAAACCAGCAATCCTGAATTCAATGTTCGAATACTCAACTCTGGTGAACTTCCAGCAGTTGGTTTCTTCGATGTTTCTGTTACCTGATTCAAAATCAAGGGTAAGCTGAGCTTTGCTTTCAATGTAAACAAAACTAAAAAGTACAAGCAGTGTGATTAGTATTTTATTCATTTTGGTAGTTTAATTGTTTTGTGAATTACTTTTTACAAACGAAAATATGGCCTGACCATTGTCGATTAAAATTTGTTGGTTATATGAGCCGTAGGTCAGTGTTAGGTATTCAACACCTTTTGGAACAATAAGTTGAATGGTCCGATTCTCGCTCATCAGGTGCAGACTATTAAAAATGTTTGATCCATTGGGCAAGCCCAGTTTTAAAGTTGATTTAACCGGTATAATAGTTTGTACTCCTGTAATTTTGACAGTAACTTTGGTATCAGTAGTCCAGGTAAACGAATCGCTGGCTTTCAAGTCTCCGAGATTTTCAGATATAGGAGAAGGAGGCCGAACATCATCAGTTTCTTTCGTACAAGCTGTAAATAAAAGAACTGAGGCAAAAAGAAGAATTATTAAGTTTCTCATGTTTTAAGTATATGTTTAGTATTAGGAATAAGTGACTAAGCAAAACCTGTGCCAAATCAGATACTAATTTGTAATACATATATTATTAGCTAGTTATAAATATTAAAATGTTTATATATGTTTCATTTTAGGATAGAAGTCCACATCTGGCACTTGCATTTGCACAGTTATAACTTTGCAAACTTTACCAAAAGTTTGCTGGCGCCAAGCTGGCTGGTTTCAACCTAAACAGCTAATGGTAAAAATGCGCGAAAATAATTTAGCATTCTATTTGAAACACCTCACTTCGCCCGAAAATTATGTATCTCGCTGTGTTTAGCAACCTGCCTGAAAGAAAGAATACCTAATTTTAAGCACTTTTTTCTTCCCCCACCAACAAAAAAACACGCTATGAGTTTTAAAAGCTTCCGTTTCAGTTTGATCATCCTCGCCCTGTTCTCTGCTAGTTTTAGTTTTGCCGGAAGTATTGTTGTAAAAAACAATATTTCGGAAAAAGTAATCACTTTCGGAAACGATAAACTGATGCTTTCGCTTGATTATAACGGGCGATGTGCTGTTACCGCCTTATCAGTTAACGGCCAGAACGTTATTTCAGATCCGGCAGGCATTTTTTCAGAGATAAAAACGGTTTCCAATACCTTTTCCACGCTTAAACTCACATCCGATCCGGTTGTAAAAACCAG
>CAZBZA010000566.1:0-2650 GCA_964495865.1 uncultured Lentimicrobiaceae bacterium | reverse complement strand
ACTTTTCACTCTTCACTTTTCACTTTTCACTTTCCTCTGTCATTACGAGCGGAGCGAAGCAACACTTTCCTCTTCATAATATCCTTATCGATATCGCGCATCATTTTACTACCAATGCTACGGAAACCGGGCGTGCCGTCACTCATCTGAAATTCGATAGTGTCGTACAATTCCTGAAGGATATCAGGTTCGGTTGCCGAAAGGCGGTAAAGTATCTGAATGCAATACATTTTCACGGCTACACTTTCGGTTGGCGACAGTAACCAACCGAATGCGATATTCAGCAGTTCACCATCTGTATTTTCCGGGAAAGGCAAGCGGGCAATCATTCGGAGAGCGTGGCGTTTCAGTCCGTCGTGGTTAAACAAAGGAAGTTTGCGGATAAGATCAGGCAAAAATGGTTCCACCCATTCCGGTTTATCCTCCGAAGCCGTGTCAATTATCCACGCAGCCCTTCGCGAAACAGGTTCTTCCATCGACAAATAAATTTCCCATAATTGGCCTACCAGTTCAGGGCGTTTGCTAACAATATCAGCTACAAAATCAGTATAAGAGCGTGAATTCCCCTTTAAAAGTAATTGCTTTAAATTATGCTCCTTCGTTGCCATGCGTTGTCTGATTATAATTATTCATTTTAACTTTTGAGGGGGCGAGGGGCGACAAGGCGAGGGGCGACAAGGCGAGGGTGACATGGCGAGGGGCGACAAGGCGAAGGGCGACAAGGCGATACACACATAACATTAAACTTAGAATCTTAGGTTTTCGGACCCGTCTTTCAGCTTTTACTATACTCATTGATTATTTCCTGGCAAATTTAAGCAGTCTCTGAATTGTTTCAAACCGAAAAATAATCCTTTTCAGGTAAGCCAAGTTAATATAAATATCCATAACTATGTATGTACAAAGCTATTTTTAATCAATTTTGCAAACTTCAATTTCCTGCTGCGTTTATGAAAAACCGAATTGTTGTTTTTATTCTTTATCTTGCTTACTGGTACCTGCTGTTTGTCCTGGCACGAATTTTATTCCTGCTTACTTATTTCAGTGAAACATCGCAACTTTCCATTTCTGAAATTGTAAATACTTTCGTTTACGGGTTTAAAATCGATATTGCAATCGCATCGTATATTGCATTGTTGCCTTCGCTGGTTCTGCTTCTTACTTCCTTTTTTAAAACAAATTTTACACGGATTTTTTATCATACGTATACTCTCATTTTACTTTTTGCCATTACAATACTAATTTCAGGGGATCTGTTCATGTATAAACACTGGGGTTTTCGATTGGATGCTACTCCCCTATTTTATATGACTAATCTTAAAGCCACTACTGCCAGTGTATCTGTCCTAACGGTGGTTGGCGGACTATTTGCCATACTATTAACAACAGCTTTTGTATATTTTCTCTATTTAAAAATACTCTCATCCCGCTTAAACGCACTAAAAAAAAGCAACAAATCCTTCATTGTAATACTACCCTTAACACTGCTAATACTTATTGCGATGCGGGGTGGTATTGGCATTTCGAGTCTTACAACCAGTACAGCATACTTTTCGAAAAATCAATTTGCAAATCATGCCGCTATAAACCCTGTGTGGAATGTAGGGTTTTCTCTTACCGAGTCGAACGATCTGCAGCGTAAATACCTGTATTACAGCGAAGAAAAAATGCAGGAACTACTAAAACCACTGCATCCTGGCTACGGAACTGTAACAAAACTGTTGAGTACTAACCGTCCAAATATCATACTTATTATTACTGAAAGCTTAACGGCAAAAGTTTTGGAGGCAACCGGCGGACGGGCTGAAATCATGCCCAATTTAAATCAGTTGGTTAAAGAAGGTGTGGTGTTTACTAATTTGTATGCCGCTTCCGACCGCACCGATAAAGGCATTGCGGCGGTATTGGCCGGATATCCGTCGCTTCCCGGTACAAGTCCCCTGAAATACCAGAAACTAACAGAGAAACTAGCTTTTGTACCCAACAAACTGAATGCCGAGGGATATACAAGCGAATTTTATTACGGAGGCACGCTGGACTTTGCCAATTACCGATCGTTCCTGGTGCAGGCTGGTTTTGATAAATTGATTTCGGATAAAGACTTTCCTGCTGCTGAACTTGAATCGAAATGGGGAGCTTTCGATCATGTGGTTTTCGACAAGTTTCTGGATAAAACGCCTGACAGTGATAAAAATTTCTTCAAAACTATCTTAACCCTTACCAGCCACGAACCTTTTGAAACGCCGGTTGAACCCGTTTTTAGCGGTAACGATGATGAAACAAAATTCATGAATTCGTTGCATTATACCGACGAAGCCATCGGCAATTTTATTAAAGAAGCAAAAACCCGGAAATGGTGGGATAATACACTTGTGATTATTATTGCCGATCATGGAAGCAGAATGCCCGGCAATTCTGATCTTTTCGATAAAGCCAGGTTTCATATCCCTATGATTTGGCTGGGAGGCGCGCTTACAACCAAAGATACAATTATTGAAGATCTGGCTTCACAAACCGATCTGGCGGCAACCTTATTTGCACAATTAGATATAAATGCTGAAGAATTTATATTCAGCAAAAACATTATTTCAACCGATTATGTCGCTTATTCTTTCTATACTTTTAACAATGGATTTGGATTTCAGAAACC
>CAZBZA010000565.1:0-2652 GCA_964495865.1 uncultured Lentimicrobiaceae bacterium | reverse complement strand
ATTCAAAGCCTGCCGAAGGCACAGAAATTTTATTGATTTTCAACGAGTAATATAACTATACTACATAGCTTCATAACTTCCGCCTATCCGGATTTGTCAGCGATAAAAACCATTAACTGATTAAATTTGAAAAAGGAATTCCGTTACCTAAAGCCAAGGACGAGATACGGAATGCAATTTTAAAGTTGAATTCAATTCCTGAATATAAACAGGTAAGAGTGTTGATTGATGTGGATCCGGTGTATAACGGTTTATTCTTTCGTGAAATAAACTCCTGGATACCCCATTGAATATAAATGATAAAATATAACTTCGTAGGAATTTATTACGGAAACTGAAGATAGAAAACTGATCTGTGTAACACCCGTTTAAAGATAATAGTATCTTCTATCACTTCAACTCCAATGCGGAAAGGCACACATTCAATTCTAGCCATACCAGGGTATTGTCGAAGCCACTTAAATCCGGGAATATCTTGTGGGCTTTCTGCTGAATCTGCGCTATCTGTAATAAACTCAATATCATTGACGTATTTAATCTGGGTTATTGTTTCCAGATCGGAAAAGAAGGCCTTTCGGTATTTAACTATCATTTAGTCAGCCTTTTTTTGAGGCGTGAAAATTCTTTTTTCCCATCCTCAAATGATAGTAAAGCGCTTTTTTCAGCTTTTTTCATTTCTTTAATCAAAATGTTGTCAGCCATTTCTTCAAAATCAGCACGGGTAATTTTATCTGTCACACTTGCAATTCCCTTTATTAATTTTAAAGTGGATTTTAATTTAGCCTTGTCAACACTATTATCCAGATGAATAATCAACGTTTCCATAAGAGTATTTTTTACAAAAATAATCAAAATAAGTGCTGATAGCTATACCAACAGTATATCGGAATGAACAGCGATAAAGCCACGAACAAGAAATCATCATCTATAGAGCATCCTAAAACAACCCGTGCAATTCCGCTTGTATCCTTTCAATAATTTTTCCTAAATCTTCAGGGTTTTCCTGGAAATTAATATTGTCCACATCAAAAATCAGAAGCTTGCCTGATGTGTAACCGTTAATCCAGTTTTCGTAACGTTCGTTCAAACTTTTCAGGTAATCGAGGCGGATGGAAGCTTCGTAATCGCGGCCACGTTTTTGGATATTCCTTACCAGAGTGGGAACATCGGCACGCAGATAAATTAATAAATCAGGCGGTTGAATAAAGGAAGCCATCAACTGAAACAACGACTGGTAATTGTCGTAATCGCGCGTTGTCATCAGGTTCATAGTATGAAGGTTAGGCGCAAAAATATTGGCATCCTCATAAATTGTGCGATCCTGAATTACATTTTTACCGCTTTTGCGGATTTCAACGATCTGACGGAAACGGCTGTTCAGGAAATAAATCTGAAGGTTGAACGACCAACGCTGCATATCTTCGTAAAAGCTTGGAAGATAAGGATTTGTATCTACATCTTCGTAGTGTGGCTGCCAGCCAAAATGTTTAGCCAGCAAACCTGACAAGGTTGTTTTTCCGGATCCTATATTTCCGGCAATAGCGATATGCATTCCCATAAGTTCAATTGTTATCAGTCAGCTAATTTATTAAAGAATGTTGGTTAAGAAAAAGGTGAATTGTGTTTTGTTGATAAATAGTTATCGGTGACCTGAGTTGCAGGGCGGTTTGCGGATTTTGCATGAAACTCTTCAACCCCTTCAAACTCTCCAAACATTTCAAACCTTTCAAACCCTTCACCCCCCCGATTCCTTACTCCCGCTCATCGCCAGTATTCCTTCCACATATTTCCTGTCGTTCGACAGGCGTGGGACTTTATTTTGTCCACCCAGTTTACCTCGTTCGCGGAACCATTCATAAAATGTGCCTTTCTCCATTTGCCTGATCACCGGCAACAGAAGCATAAGGTTGTGGTAACGTTTGGCTTCGTAGTCCGAATTAAGTGATTTCAATGCATTGTCGAGCATTTCGCCGAAATATTCGATGTTTTCGGGCGGTGTTTCGAACTCTATTACCCATTCGTGGGCAGCTTTTTCGTTACCACTCAAAAATATGGGAGCTGCTGTATATTCTGTAATGATTGCGCCCGTTTTTTCGCAGGCTGTGGCCAATGCTCTTTCAGCATTATCAATAATTAGCTCTTCGCCAAAGGCATTGATGAAATTACGGGTACGGCCTGTGATTTTTATCCTGTAAGGGTCGGTTGTGGTAAACATTACGGTATCGCCGATTACATATCGCCATAAGCCGGCATTGGTGCTGATTACCATAGCGTAATTTACTCCGGGTTCCACCTGCCAGAGAGGTATAGTTGCAGGATTGGGCTTTTCGAAATCAGCCATCGGCAGAAATTCATAAAAAATCCCGTAATCGAGCATCAGCAACATATCGTCGCTGTCGAGGCGGTCCTGTATGCCAAAAAATCCTTCGCTTGCGTTGTACGTTTCGAGGTAATGCATGCCCGGCGGACAGATTTTGCGGAATTGTTCGCGGTAGGGTGAAAAACTTACCCCGCCATGAATAAACAGTTCGAGGTTAGGCCATACTTCCTGGATATTTTTTGCACCGGTGATTTCGAGGATTTTATTCAACAACACTAATGTCCACGAAGGCACCCCGGTAATGTTGGTTACATCTTCATCCTTGGTGATCA
>CAZBZA010000564.1:0-2660 GCA_964495865.1 uncultured Lentimicrobiaceae bacterium | reverse complement strand
CAAACTCCCCTAAGCGTGGCGCTGCGTTTTTTCCGTAACAACGATAAAAAGGAACTGCTTTCAATCCCTGATGAGCAGCTTGTTGCACGCTATTCCCGCACACACGACAAGCAAATTATTGGTGTGCTTTACGAACGCTATACTCACCTTTTATTCTCGGTCAGTTACAAATACCTGGGAAACGATGCCGATGCGGAGGATACCGTAATGTTGGTTTTCGAAAAGCTTTTTGAGTTGCTGAAAAAATCGGAAATCAATAATTTTAAAAGCTGGATTTATACCATTACCAAAAACGAATGCCTGATGCAGCTCAGGCATAAAAAATCAGGCGAACGTGTAAAAGAAGAGAACCTGAAAAAACTGGATGATGAAATTATGGAATCCGGGGAGTTTGATCATCTTTTAAGTGATGGCGATGGAGAACACCGGATACGTTACCTCGAAACCGCCATTACAGGTTTGAGTTCCGAACAAAAACAATGTATTGAATTGTTTTACCTGAACGAAAAATCGTACCGCGAAGTGGAACAAATCACAGGATATACCTATAACGAAGTAAAAAGCCATTTACAAAACGGCAAACGCAATCTGAAGCTAATGATGGAAAGGATGGAACGCTATGAATGACAGGAATAACAAGTCGTCGGCAATCTTTACGCCCTCCGGTTGCCTTACCGCTGATGCTTTAATGTTGTTAGTATCTGGTTCGCTTTCGGGTAATGATTTTTCCATGGCTCAGCAACATATTTCTGATTGTCCGTTGTGTGCCGATGCCGCTGACGGACTCAGGCTGTGGCTTAAGGAAAACAAACCGGAACAATCAGATCAGAACCGTCCGGCAGGCTTATCCGGAGAAAAGGCGGTTAAAAAAGGCCATTCGAATGGCTCTCCTGCTTCGGCAGCCTATAAATTCCATAATCGTACCGAGGCGATAAACGATCGCATAAAACAGCGGATTCATTTTCACAAACAAGTAGAAGCTGTTAAGCACAAGCGCAGAATTATAAGGCCTTATGCCTGGATTGGTGCCGCCGCGACGGTAGTCTTGTTTTTGAGTATTTTTTATGTTTTTCGCATTCAAAATATTTCTGATAATCTGGAACTGGCTAATCAAAAAGAAGCTTTTGACTCATTACGACAGGAAATGCCGGATAGTTCAAAGCAGTTTCCCGAAACAGAAATAAACCTTGCGCAGAATGAGAAAACCGCTCCGGATAACAGGAAAAACCAAATATCCTCCATTGAAAACGTGGATGCTGAAACTTATGAGGTCACAGGCATTTTGAGCATTGTGGAAGACAATGATATTCAAGAGGTAAGTGTTGCAGAAGAAAGCCCTGCGGCTGCTCCGGTGTCTGCCATAAGCGAAATGGCTCAAAGGCAGGCAGTTAAAAATGAAGACTCTATGTTTTCAATCTATAAGGAAGAACCAACACAGGTGGAGGGCGTTGTTGTTACAGCTCTTGGTATCACCCGTGATAAAAAATCGCTTGGTTATTCAGATAAAGAAATGAAAAACGCGGAAACAGTTACTTCCAGGGAAATGAAAAGCGTTAAAAGCCGCACAATGGAAGATATAGAAACAGAAGATGCAGAAATATTCATGATTGTGGAACAAATGCCTGAATTTCCGGGCGGACAGGAAAAGCTACACGCCTTCCTGGCTGAAAACATTAAATATCCTGAATCAGCAAAAGAGAACGGAATACAGGGAACTGTGTATGTAACTTTTATAGTTCGAAAGGATGGACGCATTTCGGATGCAAAAATTCTAAGGGGGATTGGCGCTGATTGCGACGAAGAAGCACTAAGAGTTGTAAATAAAATGCCTAGCTGGAAACCAGCCAAACAAAGGGGTAAGAATGTAGATGTTCAGTTTAATCTGCCAATTGGATTTAAACTTGAATAGAGCATTGATGTATCCTCATTTGTAGTAATTTTGAACATGCAAACCTTTTTGAATGAATGTACCCATTTTGAATGTGAAAAATAATTCTCTTATGAAACAGTTCTTTACACTTTTAAACAGATGCTTTTTATTTTCGGTTTTATCCTTAGCCGTCGCCAGTGGAGTTGCCGGATCAAATAACGAAGCATCATCTTCTTTACTTAGTCCGGATTCGCTGGTTATCAACGAAATAAATTACAATTCATCACTCGATTTCGATCCGGGCGACTGGGTGGAACTTCATAATCCTCATACCTATTCGCTCAATATTTCGAATTGGGTTTTTAAGGATGAAGATGATACGCATGCATACACCTTTAGCCAGGGAACGGTTGTTCCTGCCAAAGGATATATTGTAATTGCCGCTGATATGGCAGCTTTCCATAGTTTATTCCCTGCTGTAACCAATTATGTAGGTCCGTCAGGTTTCGGATTTGCAGGCGGTGGTGAATTGTTGCGCATTTTTAACAGCACCGGAACACTGGTTGATACCTTACATTACGATGATGTTGCACCCTGGCCAACCCGTCCCGACGGGCAAGGTGCCACGCTGGAGTTACTTTCGCCGGATCTTGATAATGCCCTGGGCCAGAACTGGAAAGCCAGCGGAATAAATACCCACGGTACACCCGGAGCCGCAAACAGCATTAATGTAGGATTCGAAGAGTTTGTGGCAGCCGAAAAACTCACACTAACCATTTATCCGAATCCC
>CAZBZA010000563.1:0-2663 GCA_964495865.1 uncultured Lentimicrobiaceae bacterium | reverse complement strand
GTAAACCTACTTTGATGGCAGTAGGGCAAACGGTGCTGACGGTGGTGAGGAGTGAAAAGTGAAAAGTGAAGAGTGAAAAGTGAAGAGTGAAGAATGAAAAGTTTTACCTGGCGTCGAAGGAGACAGGGAAAAGTGAAAAGCTGAGGAATACTTGATAAATACAGAAATCCACAAATGGAAACATAGGTAGTTGCCATTTGTGGATTTTACGTTTTAAGGAAAACTTCCGAATTACAGCAAATCATTCGCCAGATTCGCCAATTCCGATCGTTCGCCTTTTTCGAGCCTTACATGCGCATACATCGGGTGTGATTTTACCTTGTCGATCAGGTACGAAAGCCCGTTACTTTGCGAGTCGAGGTAAGGGGTGTCGATTTGGAAAATATCACCTGTAAATACGATTTTAGTGTTTTCGCCGGCTCGGGTGATAATGGTTTTTACTTCGTGAGGAGTGAGGTTTTGCGCTTCGTCAACTATAAAAAACACATTACTTATACTTCTCCCTCGTATGTAAGCAAGCGGGGTAACCACCAGTTTTTCATTGGCAAGCGATTCGGTAACTACTTTATGCTCTTTATCTTTATCTCCAAACTGGCTTTGGATAAATTTTAAATTATCATAAAGCGGTTCCATGTATGGACCAATTTTTTCTTTTATATCGCCGGGCAAAAAACCGATTTCCTTGTTGCTTAACGGAACAATGGGTCGAGCCAGATAAATCTGTTTGAATTCCCGCCGTTGCTCCATAGCGCCTGCAAGAGCTAACAACGTTTTGCCTGTTCCGGCCACACCCTGAAGCGTAACCAGTTTAATATCCGGATCCATAATGGCATGCAAGGCAAAAACCTGTTCGGCATTGCGGGGCATAATGCGATAGGCCGGACGTTTGTCGAGTCGCTCAATTCGATGGGTAGTGGCATTGTAAAATGCAAGAGCGGAATTTTTAGTATTCTTCAGGATATAATAATGATTCGGAATTGCTGTCTGAACGCCTATATCACTAAGTTCGCAATGGCCATAATGATAGAGATTATCTATCACCTTCGATGGCAAGCCCTCAATCATTGTTTTTCCGGTATAGAGGCCTTCCGGATCTTTAATTTTTCCCGTAAGGAAATCCTCAGCCTGTATATTCAGCGATTTGGCTTTCAGCCTGAGGTTCACATCTTTTGATACCAGGGTTACGCTGCAGTCGGGGTTTTCAGCCGCTATAGCCAGCGCTGCATTTAAAATCCGGTGATCGGGTTTGTTTTCGCCAAAAATCAGACGGGCATCGGGTTCGCTTTGCTCATTCATGATCACCTTAAACTTACCACCTTTTGATTTAGGCAAGGTAAGCCATTTGGTAAGCGTGCGTTTTTCCGAAAGCCGGTCGATAATGCGGATAAATTCCCGCGCTTCGAAGTTTATATTGTCATTCCCTTTTTTGAAATTATCCAGTTCTTCGAGGACAGTGATAGGGATAGCTACATTGTTATCATCAAAACTGTTTATAGCATCGTGGTTATAAAGAATAACGCTGGTGTCGAGAACGAATATCTTTTTTAGTTTTTTCGTAGTTTTTACGGTGGGTTTTACTGGCATACGAATTAGTTTTAGCAGGTTAAACCAGTTGTTACGCAGGCAGCGGAATGAGATAGTATAATTTTCCGGCCCGCCGGAATGCTCATCTTTTTGTTTTTTCAGCCTTCTGTCTGTTACAAAATAACGTATAGAAAAGGTAGTTTTTACACCGCCTGCATGGAGATTATTAAAAAGTTATAAACAGTTGTTCGCTATAAATTGATTTATAAACAATTACCTGTTAGCGGCAACAAATTTCTTATTTTCATGTTTAACAATAGCTTTCAAATAATTAAACAATATTCAAAATGAATGAAAAAAAATATATGCTTATCACCGGGGCTTCGGGTGGAATTGGCTACGACCTTGCTAAGATAGCTGCTGCTGATAACAGAAACCTTGTGCTGGTTGCAAGATCTGCAGAAAAGCTCAATGCACTTGCTGCTGAACTTAAGAAAAATAACAACATAGAAGTAGTTGCGATTGCCGTTGATTTGTCGGATGAAAAGGGTGTAAACACATTATTGGAACAAATTGCTTCACAAAAACTTGAAATAGATATTTTGGTAAATAATGCCGGCTTTGGCGATTATGGCGATTTTTCGAAAGCAGATCTTTCGAAAAATATGGAGATGATAAGGCTAAATATCAGCGCTCTTACACAGTTATCGCATGCATTGATGCAAGGAATGCTTGCTTCGGGCAAGGGCAGGATAATGAATGTGGCTTCGATTGCTGCATTTTTACCAGGTCCGGGTATGGCTGTGTATTATGCAAGCAAGGCTTATGTGCTTTCATTTTCCGAAGCTCTTTCGCGTGAGCTTAAAGGGAGCGGGGTAACTGTAACTGCTTTGTGCCCGGGTCCTACGGATACCAGTTTTGCAATAGCTGCCGGATTAGGTAAGTCGTTGATGCACCGTATGATGCCGCCTTCAACATCAGCTAATGTAGCTAAAGCGGGTTACAAAGCCATGATGAAAGGAAGAACAATAGAGATCCCTGGTTTAATGAACAAACTTACCGCATTAACACCGCGAATGACTCCCCGCAGCATTGTGCGAAATATGATTTATGGTATTCATAAAAGTCATTGATTCGAC
>CAZBZA010000562.1:0-2664 GCA_964495865.1 uncultured Lentimicrobiaceae bacterium | reverse complement strand
CATCTTTCAGATCTGTATCTTATTTTTTGTTGTTTTTTGCGATTTATTCTTTTACCATTGTGTTTCTCATATTGCATGAAAATAAGTTTCTGATTCACTTTTCCTTCTACAAGCTTTTGTTTAAAAGCTGTCATTACTATTAATTGTTGTTCCTCATATGTGCAAAAGCCTTTTTTAATCAGATATTTATCTATTGGACTTAAGGTTTCACCATTAGAAAACCATTCATTGATGGTTTTATATTTTCCTCCCCATGGATAACATAAAAAGATCAGGCTGTCATTTCTTGTTTTGGCAATTAGGGTTTTCAGACTATCTGGACAATCGATCATTAATATTTTAACTGCTGTTTTTAAGTTTCTTGGATATGTTACCTGCTGTGCAATTGTAAATTGGCATAGGAATAATCCAAGTAAAAATATCCATAGTGGGAATTTCATCTGTTATTAATTTATTAATGCATTGCTTATTTCTAGCGGTATTAATGCTTGCTTCGCAGGTGTTTTTTAAAGGTCAGATGGAATTACTCACGTATTGCTTATTTTTAAAGGTGTTCGTGAAATCGCTTCGCTGAGTTACTCACTACTTGCTTATTTTAAATGTGTTCGTGAGATCGCTTCGCTAAGTTTTTCCCAATCATGGCTATTTCATATGAAATATTAAGATTGTTAAAGGAATAAGATATTTTTTGCATTCTGGTTGTGTTTCTTAAATTCATAAAATTTGTGTCAGTTTTGACGGCCGACGCCCCGTTACACGGGATAAGTTAAGCCAAGTGCGGGATTAAATTGTTTCTCAAAGTTATCCCGCACTACCTGTCCCCACGTTGGCGCGGATTTGCAATCCGTGCCGGTAATACCTCTCATTCAAATTCATATTTTTCAATGACAAATATATCCATTAACCTTTAACCGCCGGCATAATCAATTGCGTTTATTAATAGTAATTTGTACCGGTGCGGATGATCAGCCTGTGGCTGATGAGATCCCTGCCTGCCTGCCTGCTTCGCGCAGGTAAACAGCTGGAAAGGCTTTGCTAAGTTATAAATCCGCACCAGCGAGTGTTACTTCATTTCTATGTTAAGAATTCCTTCCCCATTCTTATCCAGAAATTTTACTAAAACGGCAGCAAATGCTTCTGTTCCATTATCGCCATTTGTGAAAATCAAAAGACCTTGTTTTGTTTTGGGAATTATAAAGGCAATGGTATGAACTCCAATGTCATCGCCTCCGTGAACCAACGCAAATTCCTGATTGATATTTATATTTTCGTCAATCCACCAACCTAAACCCCAATGTTTAAATTCATTGATCCTTACTTGCTCCGAAACCATTTCTCCATATAATTTCTCTGATAATCCGGCACCATTTATAACAAAAACCATAAACTTACAATAGTCCTGAACTGTAGTTAATAAGTTGTCGGCTGCATTTATGGTTAAATTTTTTTCTGTTTCATAAAGTTCTCCGTTTTCATTGTGCCATTTAGCAAACCGTGTAGAATCCATTGTTTTATCCCATACAAATCGAGTGTCAATCATTTTTAAGGGATTAAAAATGAGCTCTTTTGCCAATTCTTCCAGACTTTTATGAAATTTCTTTTCTAAAGCTTTTCGCAGGTATTCGTATCCTTCGCCCGAATACTGATATCTGGTTCCTGGTTCAAACTCAAATACTAATTTGCCATCGGCATTGTTACCACGCCAATTAGCAAAACCTGATTGGTGACTCAAAATGAATCGTGTTGTTAACTTTTCGACTCTTGGGTCGTCAACAACATCAGGGTCAATATAGTATTTATAAATAGGTTCATCTAAACTCCATTTGCCAGCATCTACCAGTTTTAACGTTACCATTGCAGTAATTGGCTTCGTCAATGATGCTACATTCCAAATTGTATTTACCGGAGCAGGCATTTCTTTTTCCAGTTCACCAAATACACTGATCTTAACAATTTTACCATCATTAATATATCCAATACCTATAGCTGGAATATGTTTTTGTTTTAGCCATCTTTCTGTTTCGCTTTTATCAATAAACAATAATTTTTCATCAAATGGCTTTTCAAAATCTTTGTGATCATAACTCAAACCTTTGCTTAATTTCCAGTTTCCATTTTCTAAAATCCAAACATGAGTGAATTTTGCAACACTGGTTAAATACTCTGGTTTGCCGTTTTCAATGGCGTAAAAATTATGTTTCCCGGTTTGAATGGCTCCATATAAAACACCATTTTTTTCCAAGGAATAAACTTCCATCGTATTTTCGGCCAATTCTCTTACCGGCTTATAAGTTAATTTGCATAGTCCGTTCCTAATACTCTCAATAAAGGCTGATTTGGAACTTGTTATGCCTGCCTGGTCATGATAAAACTCAAAATATTCACTTACCAGGTTTTCAAATTGCGTTATGTCGCAGGTATTGAATCCAATAGTAAAAAGCAGGCTGTCTTTTTCCTGAATGATTTTATACAAATTTGATGCTTTGTCAACTTGTCCAAATGTAGAAATGCTCAAAAGCAAAAGCCAAAGTAATATTCTCAGTTTATTCATTTATTTGATTCAGGTTTCTGTAAGCAGTCTTTTTTTTACAATTAATGCCAACTGGTATTCTACGCCAGTGGTAAGTTAAGTTTACTGTTGCTTCGTCAGGCGTGATTTGTAAT
>CAZBZA010000561.1:0-2676 GCA_964495865.1 uncultured Lentimicrobiaceae bacterium | reverse complement strand
GCAAGCGGTCGCTGGTAGCCCAGTCCTTATTGGTTCGGGCATCGCGGCGCAGGTCGAGGATAATATTCATGAGGTTATGGATCACCTGGTTTCCTGCCTGAGGATCGCTTTCAGGAAGCAAACCCAGAATGTCGAAAACAAATGTATGAATAAACGTACGAAGAAGCCCTATATCTTCTGCAGTCAGGTTCTCTTTTTTATCGAAAGCCGAATTGATGATACGCGATGCATCAAACAGATGGGCAATTAAAACGGGACTGTTGAGATCGTCGTTCATAGCCTCGTAACATTTGGCCTGCAAACCGGGGATATCAACCGTTGACGAATTGGCAGGAACCAGTTTTTCGAGGGTTACTATGCTTTTCATCAGGCGCTGGAAACCTTTTTCGGACGCCTGCAGTGCTTCGTTGCTGAAATCGAGCGGACTGCGGTAATGGGCCTGGAGGATAAAAAAGCGCACCGTCATAGGGCTGTAAGCCTTTTCGAGGGAAGCATGCTGCCCAGCAAAAAACTCATCAAGCTGAATAAAATTACCCAGCGATTTACCCATTTTCTGCCCGTTAATGGTGATCATATTGTTATGCAACCAGTATTTGGCGGGCGTTTTATGATTGGCAACCGTACTTTGGGCAATTTCGCTCTCATGATGAGGGAAAAGCAGGTCCATACCTCCACCGTGTATATCAAATTGATCGCCAAGGTAGCGTGTACTCATGGCTGAACATTCGAGGTGCCAGCCGGGGAAACCGTCGCTCCAGTCGGAAGGCCAGCGCATAATATGCTCGGGCTGAGCTTTTTTCCATAAGGCGAAATCAAAACTGTTGCGCTTCTCATCCTGACCTTCCAGCTCGCGGGTATTCGACATAAGGTCCTCAAGTACGCGGCCCGAAAGCTCGCCATATTTATGCACCTTACTGTATTTCTCCACGTCAAAATATACAGAGCCTTTGCTTTCGTAACCCATTCCTTCTTTCAGAATAGTCTTAACCATTGCAATCTGCTCTATAATATGTCCGGAAGCACGTGGTTCGATACTGGGTTTCAGCACATTGAGTTTATCCATGGCAGCGTGATAGCGGTCAGTAAAATACTGCACCACTTCCATAGGTTCAAGTTGCTCAAGGCGTGCTTTTTTTGCAATTTTATCTTCACCCTCGTCGGCATCATTTTCGAGGTGACCAACATCGGTAATATTACGCACATAGCGCACTTTGAAGCCCAGATGTTTCAGATATCGGAATACAAGATCGAATGTAATTGCCGGACGTGCATGGCCTAAATGTGCATCGCCGTAAACGGTAGGACCGCACACGTACATGCCAACGTGTGGAGCATTTATGGGTACGAAAAGCTCTTTCTGCCGGGATAATGTATTGTAAACGTATAATTTATTTTCCATGCTGAATTATTTAGCAAGGTGCAAAGGTAGAGAAATTAGGTAAAGAAAGGAAAGGCGAATCAGCACTGGCGTTTGGAGCCGGGATTCTGACTGTTCTCTGTAAGTTCAACAAGGGAAGGCTCTTTCGATGAATAATTCCACAAAAGGAACCAAAGCATCAGAACTCCTGAAATACAAATTCCAGCCATCTGACCGTAAAAAGTATTGACCCCGAATCCTTCGGGAGCTACAAGTAAATAGGACGAAACCACTGCCGACATAAAAAGGGCAGGGATTAGTGTTATCCAGAAAAGCTTTTTTTCTGATGCCAGGTAAATAGTGATGGCCCAAAGTACAATGGTAGCCAGCGTTTGGTTAGACCAGGCCATATAACGCCAGATAATTGCAAAATCAATCTGCGTAAGCAGGAAACCGACTGTAAATAAAGGAGCAACCAGTATGAGCCTGTTTTTAATACTTGTCTGATCGAATTTAAAGAAGTCGGCAACAATCAACCTGGCACTTCTAAAAGCAGTATCGCCCGAAGTAATGGGAGCTGCAACAACACCTGTTATGGCAAGTACGGCTCCGAAATGGCCCAGCAGGGAATTGGAAATTTCGTTAACTACCCAGGCTGCATTTCCTTTCTGCACAGCTAAAATATCATTTAACTCCCTTACTCCGCCAAAAAAACTCATTGCAACGGCAGCCCATACCAGAGCTACTAATCCTTCTGTTATCATAGCACCATAAAACACACGCCGACCATATTTCTCATTGGTTATACAACGGGCCATCAATGGCGATTGTGTTGAATGAAATCCGGATATGGCTCCGCAGGCAATGGTTACAAACAGCATCGGGAATATCGGGAACTTGCCGGGATTGGCATTCATATTCACAAAGT
Organism: uncultured Lentimicrobiaceae bacterium; assembly: GCA_964495865.1. Lineage (GTDB taxonomy): Bacteria > Bacteroidota > Bacteroidia > Bacteroidales > UBA4417 > UBA4417. Next base: position 391 of record CAZBZA010000561.1, on the reverse strand, counting down.
TGGCAGGGACTAATTCAGGTATAGGTAATCCGTAAAAAATCATTGCCCCACCTATACCAAGAGCCATAAACAGCATCGCCATTCCGAAAAAAGGATAAACGCGGCCTATCAGTTTATCTATCGGTAACATGGTTGCCAGTATGTAATAAATAAATATTATTGATGCCCAGGCTGTTACATCCAAAACTCCGCTTGTAAGTCCCGAAAGGATAGCAGCCGGTCCCATAATAAAAACGGCTCCGACCAGTATCATCATGGCAACTGTAAACAGGCTCATAAACTGCTTCACGCCGTTGCCCATGTATTTTCCAACGATTGCATGAATGCTGAGTCCGTTCATCCGCAGCGACATCATACCCGACATAAAATCGTGAACTGCTCCGGCAAAAAT
>CAZBZA010000560.1:0-2680 GCA_964495865.1 uncultured Lentimicrobiaceae bacterium | reverse complement strand
GGATGGTTCTCTTCAGTTTTAGCATAAATACCTGCTGACGGCTCATTATCCAGAAAACTCATTTCGGCATATACAGGGAGGGCTGAATTCCGGACTGTAAGGAATTTTGCTTCCAGGTATTTGAATACTTTTTCCCTGCCTACCAATGCAGAAAAGACATCCTGGCTTTCGTAAACAATATCATCCGATACAATGGAATGCAGCAAGCTATAATCTAAGTTATTATAGGCTTTCGCTAGTTCAAGCAATAATTTCATTTTGTTCATGCAAAGTTGTTTTAGAAGTTAGAGTAGTTATTATTAGAATTAAAATTTTCGAATCTGACAATATCACAATTAATGTGAAAAGTTATGAGGCAGACTCAATGTTTCTGTTTTCGATACCATGATCAGGGAACCGGTAGTGTTTGTGAATTACCGCCTGTTACTTTAAACAAGGTGTAACTATTCCAGAAGGAAGATTTTTTTGCTTTATGAGTGATGCGGTAAACAGGACTGCGTCCCCAAAACCAAAAGGTTGCAAAGAATGATTTAAAAGCAATCATTTTACAAAGGATTGACCTTATTAGACCCAGCTTTATTGAAGGTTCAAAACTAAGAGGTTTAACTGCAGCCAGATCGACCTGATTCCAAGGCTTTAAAAACAGACCTGACCAGGATTGCCGCTTTTTAAAACCATTCATGGCAATAAACTCACCATACATCGTAAAAAAGAAATCAATTGTATCAAATCTCAAAAATTCCGCATAAATCCTATATGACGGCCAATCGAGAACTATGTCTGTTTCGCAAATCAAGTACCAGTATTTATCTATACAAATAAACTGATTTGAGTCAGAAGCAATACTACCCATTGATAAGAATTTTTCACCAAAAACACCATCAACATAAATGCGCATTCCTTTGGTCGGGAAACAAGTTGTACCGGGTTCATAAAAAGCTTCATGGCTTTCGATTGGAAGTCCAGTTATGGAATTGAATATTTCGGGCAGCTGAACAGCGACCTTCATTGGAATTTTCATTTCAAACCAGATTTCCAACAAAGGTTTTGTCGTTTCATAGCGATCGGTTACAGGACCTTTCATTGATAAAAGTTAAAGATTAAAAGCTTTGCGGATATGATCAACGTAATCAAGTTTCTCCCATGTGAAAAGCTCAACATCAAGCGTTTTACTTAAGCCCGTTGATGAGGTGAAGGTTTTTGTAACCCTTTCAGGAGTTCTTCCCATATGACCATATGAAGCTGTTTCCTGGTAGATGGGATTCAGCAGATGCAACCTGGATAGAATTGAATAGGGCGTTAAAGGAAAGATATCCTTAATAATTGCAGATATTTCAGCGGCTGAATGCGGAATTAATGCAGTACCCATTGTATCTAAATAGACACCACAAGGTTCAGCAACACCAATTGCATAGGAAACCTGAATGAGAGCCCTGCGACAAATACCAGCTGCAACCAGATTTTTGGCGATATGGCGGGCAGCATAGGCAGCTGAACGGTCGACCTTTGAAGGATCTTTTCCTGAGAAAGCACCTCCTCCATGGGCACCGCGACCACCATAGGTATCAACGATTATTTTTCTGCCAGTAAGACCGGTATCACCGTGAGGTCCGCCGATGACAAACTTGCCGGAAGGGTTGACCTTCAGGTCAAAATCAGGTAAGAAAAAATGACGTAAAGCAGGTGAAATGCTTTCAACTACACGAGGAATAAGTATAGTACGTACATCATTTTCTATCAGTTTACGTAGTTCTTCATCTGATAAATTCGGTTGATTCGGAATGCTTTCGTCATGCTGGGTTGAAAGGATGATGGAATGAATGGAAAGTGGTTCATGCGAGGGCGAATATTCCATGGTTACCTGGCTTTTTGCATCAGGACGTAAGTAGGGCATTAAAGAAGTCTGCTTACGGATGAGTGCAAGCTCTTCGACAAGCCTGTGTGCAAAATAAAGGGTAAGCGGAATAAATGTATCACACTCGTCGGTTGCATAACCGAACATCATACCCTGGTCGCCGGCACCCTGGGATTCGGGATCAGAGCGGACAACGCTGTTACGGATATCGGAACTCTGGGTATGCAAAGCGGAGAGGATGCCGCAGGAATCGGCAGTGAACATATACTCCTGTTTGCTGTAGCCTATTTCCCTGATGACATCGCGGACAATGCGCTGATGATCGGGGGAAGCAGAGGAATGAATTTCACCTGCCAGGACGACCTGACCTGTAGTGACGAGGGTTTCGCAAGCTACTTTGGAAGCAGGATCGAAAGCCAGATAGTTATCGAGGATGGCATCTGAGATTTGGTCAGCAACCTTGTCAGGGTGACCTTCGGAAACGGATTCGGAAGAAAAGAGGTAGTTCATGGGTTTTTAAGTTAAGAGTGAAAAATGAAAAGTGAAAAGTGAATAATGAGGTTGGATGAGATTGATCGCTTCGCTGCGCTCGCGATGACGGCTAGCTAAGGAGGATTCCCTTTGGGGTGGAGGTCACTTCGCTGTGCTCGTGATGACGAGTCGCTTGGCTGTGATCGCGATGAGGAATGGGCAAAAATGAAGAAAACCGCGCTAATGGCGGGCCGTATTTGGAAGGGAAGAGATGTGGATATTTTCATACGGACTTTTTTGGTTAGGTTACCCTCATCTTTTTTACCACCGTGGCTTTCCGCGCTCGGTTGGTTC
>CAZBZA010000559.1:0-2680 GCA_964495865.1 uncultured Lentimicrobiaceae bacterium | reverse complement strand
TTCAGCGAACTTATTGAAGGCATGAGTGTAGAGATTGGATTTAAGTCTACGTAAAGTTTCTGCAAATCTGCCAGCTGATCCATTGAAGCGGGCAACTGGTCGATGTTATTATTAAACAGGGTTATTACTTTCAGTCCATTGAACTGACCGATTTCATCAGGAATATCATTTACATACTGTTTAAAGTTTATGATATGCAATTGTTCGAGTGGGTAGTTTTTGGCGCGTGCCAGCAGGTCTTCCAGGTCAACAGATACAGGCTCTTTACTGCATGTGATCATCAGTGCTTTGATGGATTTGAAGTTCTCCATCTGTTCTATGATCCGCTGAATTGTAGGAACCGACATGTCAATACAAAGAAAGGTCTGTTCTTCGAAATACTCCGGGTTTTTAACTTTTGGCGACTCATCGTTTTTGTATGCTTCAACAATCTTCTCACGGAGCGGTTTGGCCAGCAGGATATCCCCGCTTTCACCTTGATCCACTGCTGCCATCATTTGCTTCCACAAACCCATTTTGTATTCGGCTTCTTCGTTGAGTTTGGCACTATCCACAGTAGCCCCGGCTTGTTGTTGCTGTTCCGTTTTGCGGATTATCATCAGCTGTTTGGAGAGTTCTTCTATTTTCGCCTGTGACTTATTGGCTTCGGATTCATTGCTCCAATCCGTATTTTGCCTGATTTGCGCCATCTCCTTTTTAAGTTCGTCAGCACTTTTTTGCTTTGCCTGCGAAAATGCCGCACAACCGAATAAAAGCAGAAGGCAAATGATAAAGAATCTATTCATTGTTTAGCAGATGGTAAAAGTTTATGTTACGTAATTTCCACATATATGCGAAGCAGGAAATAAAATTTCCGGTCAAGGTTCTGCGCCAACTTCACTTTTAACTTCCATTTCCTTATGGCTAACAAGCCTGTACTTCTGAATATCATTTAACTTAACGGCATAATCCTGTACCGCCAGTAAGGCTGACAATCCAAGAGCTCCTGCCGGCATCCTGACACCGGTTTGCCGGTAGTTGATTTCGACATTTAACTCATCCATGCGGTCGCAGTCGTCAAATGTTCCCGGGAGGTATTGGTCCAAACCTTTTAATATCTCAACATACCGCGATGTAAGCGGCTCACAATACAAATATTTCTGAAGATGGATCGCTTCCTGTAATCTTTTGATGGCTTCAAATTCTCCTCTGCTCGCTTCCTCGCTATCATTTCCATCCTTTATTCGTTTCGCCTTCGCCTCATTTATTACATCTATTTCATCCTGAAAGGGTTCTATCTTCTTTAGAAGTTTAACCCAGGCTGAATCGGCATCTTTCTGAAGCAGGTCAAGTTGCTGGGTAAATTTGCCTCCACCACCATTTAGCTTCGCCTGTATGTCGTACAATTCTTTTGTTAAATCTACAGTTGATTTCATTTTAAGCTTTTCAGCTTCGATTTTGGCTTGATCAGCCGGCTGATCCGCCATATTCTCCGTTGCATATGCCTGGGACCAGCGTTTAAGAGCAGCGGTATCCTTTTTTTCGGAATCTGCTTTCCTGGCCTGAACTTCCTTCATCGAAATATTTGCATTTTGCTGCATCAACTCGTCGGCCATCTTCATCTTCTGCTCCTGGGTCATATGCTTGTTGTCCTGCTTCATTTTCTGCATTTGCTCAGGAGTAAAGGTGAGCCCGGAGTTTTTTATCATCGTTTCCTTCATTACTTCCTTGTGGTCTTTCATATAGTCGTTCACTTCCTTCTTCCTGGCTTTTATATCCGGTCCAAGTTTTTTATTTACTTGACTAAGATGCTCGTGATAAAGCCTGGTTGGCAATGTATCACTATTGCATGGATCAAGCAATGGGCCTGGCAGTCCCTGAAAATAAGTGAGGGCACTTATTTGACCCTGGCAATTGATCAACATAGCCCAAACAAACAGTATTAATATAAACCGTTTCATCCTGAAAGGTTTTAAATTATTATGAATTCAAATATTTACATCTTTATAAACTCCACTCTTCGGTTCAAAGCTTTATTGGATGGTGTATCGTTGGGTGCTATCGGTTTAGTTTCTCCCATTCCATCGGTTACCAGGCGTTCGCCATTTACATTAAAAGTCTTAACCAGTTCTGCTTTAACGGAAGCTGCACGCCGTTTCGAAAGGTCAAGGTTGGCGGCATCCTGCCCGTCGGCATCAGTATGTCCAACAATCTTCACTTTTACATCAGGAACTTCATTAAGAATTTTGGCAATGTCCTTAAGTGTGCCATACGATTCGGGTTTTACGATGTCCTTATTTACATCGAAATAAATACCGTAGGTTACGAGTTTCCCTTCTGTCAAAAGTTTATTCCTTGTGTCGGGCGATGCCGTAGTAATTTTAACATTGGTGATATATGAAGCACAGGAGGCTCCCCTGTACAGTTGAAAAGCCAGCCGGGTAAATTTACTGTCCTCATAAAGGTTAGTAGGCATATCCAATACCTTTTCACCCTGATGATAAATACGAACCCGCCGGTTCTGAACCCAGATTATTACGTGATTAACTTTCTCTTCAACAACAGGTTTCAATTGTGAGTTCCCTGTTATTTTAGGACTCCCTGCTTTTAAGCCTTCTGTTTCCCAGCCTGTTTTTGCCACAGTTACTATCAATCCGGTTTTACAGGCATACGGATCACTCATTTCTTTGAAGCCATTTTC
>CAZBZA010000558.1:0-2681 GCA_964495865.1 uncultured Lentimicrobiaceae bacterium | reverse complement strand
CTTGTTGTGATTGGGAGTGCAAAGGTAAAACCTTTTTTTACTCCTGCAACTATTTGTACAAAAAAGTTTTAAATATTTCAGCATCTTCTATCAAAGACGTTCATTATCAATTGAATTCAATTTAAAAAAAAATGCAATATTTTTTTTCCCCTTTTTCGACTTAACAGGAATTCATTTACATACCCTTGCGTAATTGATTATTTATGAAGCACATGAACTTTTAAATAATAAAAAGTTACATTTCTTTGGATTCCTTAAATTATGAGATTTCTTTATTACAATCACTGCGTTTTCCAGATATTACATTGAAATAAATCACTACTTACTTATAAAATATCCATATATTCGGGATCAAGCAGGCACACTTTAAAATGAATAATAAGAGTTTAAAAATATTCCACTTACAATTAAGCCAATAAACTTAAAATCTGAGCATGAAATAAACCTGTATTAATCAGCAGGAAATTTTTAAAATCGAACTTTTTTTAACCCAAATAAATCGATTGTAGGCAATGAAAGAGCCCAGATAGCAATTTAGTTAGGTTAATCCTGATTTTGTAAATCTTTCAATGTTTTACAAAACAATAAAAAAATCAATAAATCGAATCAGCATTTCACAATGCTGAATTAGGGTTTAACTACCTTAATCAAACCACAACTATTGACTCAATAAATTGAAAATACATCGATTAACAAGAATTAATCGATTGCCAATTAATTAATTAACAAGTAAAACTAAACTACGAATTCATCTTGAATTTAGCTTGCTTGATTTTTTTTCAAATTTAGTTTCCATAAATGCATAGTTGATATTTCAGCCTTCTACCTTTCGAAGCTACATTTCGTACATCTTATTAAATAATGGGAATCATTGAAAATCTCAACTTCGCCAAAATCCAGGGATCAATTTTAGTAACAGAAGGGGGATATACAATAGAAACATTTCTTTATTGAACTAGTGTTAATTCCACCATCCTTATCCAGATTGGCAATATATAAAATCATTTAAAATTGAGGCATATGAATAAATATAGAGAAGTCTTGTCAAACCGGGAATCCTGATCTATGCTCTAAGTGTTCAATATCTGTAATAATTAGGGCTTACTAAAAAACCTATATCAAGCTTATAATCTGCAGGATATGATGCATTATGAATGTGTCAAATGCAAAGAAAATGTACACTATGCGTAAAATCCGTGCATTATATATGCCGGTGCGCTGCACCTTATATGAAACTTTCTGTGGTTTTCTACAAATATTGCGGTGCTCTGCACCTTTATTTAGTAAAACAATTGGGTAATATATAGCTACTGAGTGGCGCAATATTAGTAATCTGTCAAAATAGAATATAATTTAAGATGCAGGGCATAGGAATCTGATACCTGCAATTATTCCGGTTAAGTTTTTAAGCAGACCCTAATTATATTTCCTTTATCGCTTAAATAGAAAAAACATACTTGAGTATTCATTAAATTTAAAATTACTAATCCTTGAAAAACCAGAAACTGAAACGAGATTAGATGCCTTCCAAAACTAAGGTTTAGCAAGCGTTATCTTAAGTTTTAACAATTGATACAATCTGAATTAGAAGATTTTCTCTGATGGCTCTTAACAAATTGTGACTTTAAATTTAGCTGCTACTTATTATATAGCATTGACGAAACCTGAAGCAAATAGCAAATACCATAAAGAAGGTTTTATCCATCCGAACAGGTAAGTATTTCTTCGAATATTTAAGTTCTTTCATCCAGGATAAGCTTTCTTCAAAATAATGAGAATAACTATCACCTAGATATTTCCGCCTACTATCAAAGTAAAAACGCTTTTTACTATTAAGTAATAGATGAAGGATGAAATATTTTTAATTCAAATAGCAAAACGACAATCCGAAACAACAATCAAATATTGTTTGCATTAAATCAAAGCTATACCTGGAAAAGGATTTACAATGGAATAAGTAGTTTGTCTGTTCAGTGATTTAACTCTTAAGGCAAAAGTGCCTGAGTATGCAAGGTGTAATTCATGATCAATAAAGTTAGTATTTCAGTATCCGTGATTAGAACTTAAGACAAAAGATGATAAAACTTATAAATCGTAAAAACAAGCGAATATTAGAGTCAGGAGATAATATATTTAACAACTCGTTGGGAATAATTAGTTATAAAATTATAAGTAAGTCTGTGGGTCATTTAGGCACATTATCCAATATCAAGTGGTAAACGAACATTTTTAACTCCCTTAGGATTGAATAATTATAATGAAGCTCCACTCATACACTGAATAAACGATTCTCAGCAGGCCAAATTTCTTTTCAAGGTAATAGCTAAAAATGGACGTAAAGCTCTATCCGACAACAGTTAGATCATGCGGTAATAATAACAATATTTGGTAATTTTTCGTGGTTTAAAGATTAGAGAATGAATTACTTTCCATCAAAACGAAACGATATAACAAAAACGTGTAACACACACATGAAGGATTAAAAAAATCATTACCGACAGGATATTATCAACTTATATAGGGACTTTCGGTTTAATCAGTTTCTATCTGTGTCGGCGGGCATATCAGCCTGGGGCGGAAGCAAATTCAAAAAGGTAATTGGAAATTTCATTTGCTAAAAAAAGTGCATAAAAAAACCCTGTCAACTAAAAGTTGACAGGGTTATAAAATTCGGCAGCGAC
>CAZBZA010000557.1:0-2689 GCA_964495865.1 uncultured Lentimicrobiaceae bacterium | reverse complement strand
AGTCATCCGCACCAAAGCTTGGCGCGATATGTACGATTCCTGTTCCGTCCTCGGTTGTTACAAAATCGCCGGTGATAACCATAAACGAATCGCCGGTTTCGGGCTGAGCATAGGGTAAGAGCTGTTCGTAACGAAGACCTGCCAGCTGCGCCCCGGTAAATTCGGTTAGTATTTCGAAAGGGATAACTTTCTGCCCTGGAACATACTCATTCATAGCCATTTCGGCATTTTTCTCAGGGAAATATTTGCTCAGAAGCGGCTTGCCTACTACAACTTTAATAGGTTCGTAAGTATATGGATTGAAGGTTTTTACCAAAACGTATTCAATGTTTTTGCCAACTGCCAGTGCGGTATTCGAAGGCAAAGTCCAGGGAGTGGTAGTCCAGGCAAGTATAAAAACTTCGGTTTTATCTTTTCCAAAAAGTACAGGAATCAGATCGTGGCTGGTATCCCTGCGCACTTTAAACTGGGCAACAAGCGTATTATCTTTAACATTGCGGTAGCTTCCGGGCTGGTTCAGTTCGTGGGTACTGAGTCCGGTTCCGGCGGCAGGCGAGTAAGGCTGAATGGTATAGCCTTTGTAAATCAAGCCTTTTTTGTAAAGTTCGGAGAGCAGGTGCCAGCAGGTTTCGATATAGGTATTATCGAAAGTGATGTAAGGATTATCGAGATCGACCCAGTAGCCGATTTTCAAAGTAAGTTCATCCCAGCGATCTTTGTATTTCATTACTTCGCTGCGGCAGGCTTTGTTATAATCGTCGACGCTTATTTTTTTACCAATGTCTTCCTTGGTAATTCCCAGTGTTTTTTCAACGGCAATTTCGATAGGCAAACCGTGGGTATCCCAACCTGCTTTGCGTTCGACAAAAAATCCTTTTAAAGTTTTGTAACGACAAAATATATCTTTGATAGCCCGGGCCATAACATGGTGAATACCAGGCATTCCGTTGGCCGAAGGCGGTCCTTCGTAAAAAATATAGGGAGTATGTTCGCTGCGGTTTTCAAGGCTTTTCTCAAAAATACGGTTCTCGTTCCAGAAATCGAGTACTTCGTTTCCGATGCGGGTTAAGCTAAGTTGTTTGTATTCAGTGTATTTAGTTCCCATGAGGAGGTAATTTAAGCTGATTTTTAAAAGGCTGCAAAGTTACAATAAAAAGTGATATAAAAAAGGGCTGAGATTGTGTGCTTTAAGGAGTTAATGCAACACGGTAAAAGTCTGGCTAATCCAAATTTGAAATATTGAACCGGATGGCTCTGGACTGCAAAAATTCAGAATAAGCGTGTTGGCTTATAATGAAAATTATTTTTGAAATAAAATCGGGGTTAGCCGGAATGTGCAGGGATAAATGACTTATGCTTCTTTAATCAAGATTAAACCACGAAACAACATTTTCACCAGTCCGCTGCTGGTTTTCCAATCCTGCAAATACGAGAGTTTTTGATTTTACACTTTCGGGTGCGAGGTTTTCGAAATAGGTCATGCCTTTAAATAAATCACTCATTATGGTTTGAGTTGCTTTTATTTCAACAAGGTTCAGTCGTTCGTCATCCTGCCAGAAAAGGTCAACTTCATGGCCGGCTGAATCGCGCCAGAACCAAAAATCACGTAATAAATTCAGATGATAATTTGATTTTACAAACTCAGCAACAATCATATTTTCAAATAGGCTTCCCTTATGGGCACTAAGCTGGATACTTGCTGCTTCGTTTATTTTCAGTAAATAGCAAAGTAAACCACTGTCGTAAAAATACAATTTGGAACTTTTGGTAACTCTCTTACTTATGTTGCTGAAATATGGTTGAAGTTGGAAGACAATAAAACTGCTTTCTAAAACCGAAAGCCACGATTTAGCAGTTGGCTGCGAAATACCGCATTCGTTTGCAAGTGAATTCAGGTTAATTACATTTCCAGCCCTGCCGGCACACAAACTGATAAAATTCCTGAAAAGTTTCAGGTCTCTCACCTGGATGATTTCTGTAAGATCACGTTCAATATATGTTTGAATATAGTTTGAATAAAACATTTTTGAAGGAATATTCCTATCGTAAATAGCAGGATAAAAGCCTTTGTGCAGATTCACAGTAAAATCAGAGTCCAATAATCCTGCCGATTTCAGTTCACTGAAGTCAAAAGGCAGCATCCTGAACAAAGCTACCCGACCGGCAAGGCTCTGGGTTATGTTTTGCATTAGCTGAAAATTCTGAGAACCAGATAGAATATACTGTCCCATTATTTGGCTCTCATCAACTAACGTTTGTATGTATGAAAATAAAGCAGGAGTTCTCTGAACTTCATCAAAAATCACATATTTATCGTAAAGTTTTAAGAAAGCATTAGGATCGTTGATGGCAAAATTCCTGGTATCGGGATTTTCCAGATTTACGTAACGATAGTCTGGGAATTCGCCTTTCAGGAATGTTGTTTTCCCCGATTGACGTGGCCCGGTAAGTGTGACCACCGGATATTTTTTCAGATAAATATCCATTGATGTTTTTAACGAACGTTTCAGATTCATAATATCCTGTTATAGAATATCAAAGGTACAATAATTTTTGAAATTACATGATCTGAATTTTGAAATTACATGATCTGAATTTTGAAATTGCATGAACTGAATTTTGAAATTACACGATCTGAATTTTGAAATTGCATGAACTGAATTAGCAAACTTTACCTTACATACTTGCA
>CAZBZA010000556.1:0-2691 GCA_964495865.1 uncultured Lentimicrobiaceae bacterium | reverse complement strand
GATAACGCATCTACCGATAGTTCCATAGAGTTTTTGCAGGATAATTTCCCCGATGTACGAATAATTACGAACCGCACCAACGGCGGGTTTGCCCGTGGTTACAACGAAGCGTTAGCCGAGGTTGAAGCCGATTATTACGTTTTGCTTAATTCGGATATTGAGGTTACGCCTAACTGGATTCAGCCGGTTATTGAAATGATGGAGCGCGACAAATCCATTGCTGCCTGTCAACCTAAACTACGATCGTTTCACGAAAGAGAAAAATTTGAATATGCCGGAGCTGCAGGAGGATTTATTGACGAGTACGGATATCCCTTTTGCCGGGGCCGGATTTTTCAGCATATTGAAACAGATCATGGTCAGTATAACGATGCCATTGAAATATTCTGGGCTACAGGCGCCTGCATGTTTGTAAGGGCTGATTTATACAGAAAATTTGGTGGTTTCGACAATGATTTCTTCGCACATATGGAAGAAATTGATTTCTGCTGGAGGTTGAAAAATGGCGGATATAAAATTATGTATTGCCCCGAATCAGTTGTGTTTCATGTTGGAGGAGGCACATTACCCAAAAAGTCGGCTCAAAAAACGTATCTCAATTTCCGCAATAACTTATCCCTTCTCTACAAGAACCTTCCCTCCCACCTTGTTTTCCGCGTGTTCGCTGTCCGTTTCCCGCTCGATGGCGTTGCAGCATTAAAATTCCTTTTGGACGGCGGGTTTGCTGATTTTTATGCTGTTATCAGGGCACATTTCTATTTTTACGGACATTTTATGGATATTCGCCGTAAACGCAAACAATTCAAGCAGAGCATGGTGCATGGTATTTATAAAGGAAATTTGGTAAAAGAATATTATATCAATAAAAAGAGGCTTTTCACTCAACTGGAGAGTTCTGATTTTGCGGAATAGCAGTTTTATGACCCGGTAACTCTTCTCCCCGTTTCAAAGGGTTTCTTTTTTTGATTCAGATAGTGCTAAAAAAGCAGGGAACGACTTTAGCCGTTCCCTGAAACTATAGGATGTTTATTCTAAAATCAAGGATCGACAACAGTGAAAACAAGTTGAATTGTAGGAAGTTTATAGAAAACTACAGCAGCCCAACCTCCTGGTAATGGAACAAAATTATTTCCGTTTGCCAGGGCATCAGCAGCCATTTGGTTAGCTAAAGCAGTTGGAGTTCCTGCTCCGGTAGGTGGATCATTATCAAGTATTATCCATATCGCATTTTGAATATCCTGCCAGGTTTCACCATTATAATCCCCAAGATGGTTCATTAACCAGTTTGCCATGTCAAGGTTATTTTTTGCCTTAGTTTCTATGCCACCTGGCAATAAAAGCGGAAGCAATGAACTATAAACACCCATGTTTGAATATGTGGTATTCAGATAAATGGTTGATGCCTGATCGGCACAAAAAACTCCATATGCCATATTTGAAATATCATATCCGGCAGATATTCCTGTAAGAGTTACATCAAAGTAAGTACCTAAACTGCCGGGGCTTACACCTCCGGTAGTCAAATTACAAGTAGCAGGCAGGTTTTGATATGGCGCCAATTGAAGATCAGTGTTGGATAAATTGCAACTTCCCAGTACAAAATCCACCACGCCATCAGTTCCGGCCGGAATAACCTCTTCATCATCGAAATACCATGTGTGGAATAATTTATATTCAAAATCAGACCCAACTTTAACCAATATCCATAATTCAGCTCTGAAAGTTTCTCCTTCAATCATAAGGTTATCTGGATATTGTATGCAAACAGGAGAACCTACACCCCAGTTGGCTTCAGCTGTATTATTATTAAATGTTGAATTGTAGGGAACCTCAAAATATTCACCTTGAACTTCCTTTCTAACATCAATTTTAAAAATTGCAGGCATATCAAGTTGCAAACCTGTTGATTGATTTGCATAAGAAGAACCTGCATAATCAGCCGGATGTTTCATACAGAAGTCACCAAAAAAGCATTGATTCCTGATAACAATTTCATCAACAGTAAACCAGTCGAAACCGAAATAATTATACGATTCCGGCATAAAGCAAAGTACTTCAACCGGAATTTCGGCTTTGGCAAATTTGGAGACAGTAATTTCAAATTCAACATCTGTACTTGTATATACAGCAAAATCTGATAGCGCTTCAGGTGTTGCCATAATCAGTTCGCCATCCACAGCAGTAAATAAACCAAAAAATTCAATAGTATATACCTGCGAATCTCCTGTAACCGGCAGTTTAATGGACTGAGTGTAAAGCACATTATCAATAGTAAACACTTGAGGCCAGAAAGGTTCTGCAAATCCCTGAATCAAAACTTTTGCAACGGTTGGAACCTTAAGATTTCCATTACCATCAGTAGGGCATTGCCAGTCGTTCGTCCCTTTAAGCCCTGCGCTTGGGTCGATCTGTATTGCTGAAAAGGAAACATCCTGTGTTAAAGCAGAATTATCTTCTTTATCTTTTTTGCAACTTACAAAAACTAAAGCTGTAAGCATCATTAACACAATAATTCTAAGTTTCATGGGTATATGTTTTATAAATGGTTATTGAAATTTTGTGATTGTAATTTTAAAAAAGTGGTTGTTGGACTCATTATAAGATGGGTTCTCCCTTTCTGTTTCAGGAGTTTTCATCGGGAGTTCAACTACCTGATTATTTGAAGTTGAAAAAGAATCAACTTCTCACCCG
>CAZBZA010000555.1:0-2702 GCA_964495865.1 uncultured Lentimicrobiaceae bacterium | reverse complement strand
AAAGTTAACCTCATGATAAAAAGCAGGAAAAGACGTCGGACTATGTTGTATATACCGGGCAATAACCCGGCGATGTTGCAGCAGGGAGGCGTTTACGGAGCCGACAGCCTTTTACTCGATCTTGAAGATGCAGTAGCTATAAACCAGAAAGATGCCGCACGGATATTATTACGGAATCTGCTTCAGACTATCGATTTTTACGATTCCGAAGTCTGTGTTCGCATCAATCATCTTTCAACACCATTCGGTTTGGCTGATCTGGAAGCAATAGTTCCTCTGCAACCTCATGCCATCCGTTATCCCAAAACAGAATCCGCTGAGGAAATGCTCGATCTGTTAACTATTATCGAACGCATTGAAGATGAGCATAATCTCCCGCACGACCAAATGGAAATTCATGCTATGATTGAAACTGCACTTGGAGTACAGAATGTATTTTCAATTGCAGGTTGTTCGCCGCGTATTGGGGCATTGACCATTGGTGGTCAGGATCTTACAGCCGATATGAACATTGTTTATACTGCCGATGGTGCCGGAATCGACTTTGCCCGAAAACGAATTGTAATGGCAGCCAAAGCCTGGAAAATTGATGTTATCGACACCGTTTTCCCCGATATTAATGATGAGGAAGGACTCCGGAAGGAAACCGAATACGCTAAAAAGATAGGTTTTACGGGAAAAGCTGTTATCAATCCCCGACAAATTGATATCATTCACGAAGTTTATACTCCAACCGACGAAGAAATCCGTAAAGCTTACAAAATTGTGAAGGAATTCCTTCTGAATAAAGAAGCGGGTATAGGTGTTTTCGCTATTGATGGAAAAATGATTGATGCTCCGGTGGTTGCCCGGGCTCAATATATTCTTGAACTGGCGAATGTTAAAATTTGACAATTAGACAATTTGACAATTAGACAATTAGATAATTTGACAATTAGACAATTAGACAATTTGGCGATTAGACAATTAAGCAATTAGGCAATGTGACAAGGATTTATCTGAAAAGTTGAAGTCCGGGATTTAAAAAAGGAAAAAGGGATAACATAAAATTATGGTAATATCATTACCAAAAATCTGAACGAAATGAAAAATTCACTGGGTCGCGAAATCCCCGAATATATTGAAGGTATTGGAAAACTTGAACCTTTCCAGGGTGCATGGGCAAAACTGAGTAAAGGCTGGATGGATGAACCTACTATACCGGCACCTAATAAAGCAAGGCTTCCGCACCAAAGTAAAATTTGCGATTCGCTTAAAGAAGCCATTGAAAAATCCAATCCCAAAAACGGAATGACAATTACTTTTCATCACCATTTGCGCGATGGAGATGTTATTCTGGTAATGGCGATGAGCATTCTGCATGATATGGGTATAAAGGATATTACGCTGGCAGCATCCTCATTGAATGATTGCCACGATCCGATATTACCTTTTATTCAGGATCGCACAATAACTAAAATATGGTCTTCGGGAATCAGGGGTAAACTGGGACGGGCAATTTCGCGTGGTGCTATGGACATTCCGGTTATCATTCATTCGCATGGCGGACGGGTTCGGGCTATTCATACCGGACGCATTCAGCCAGATATTGCAATAATTGCGGCTTCGGCTGCCGACTGTGAAGGAAATGCTACAGGTTCGCACGGAAAATCAGCCTTTGGATCCATAGGCTATGCAATTATTGATGCTCGTTACGCTAAAAATGTAATCGTAGTAACCGATAACCTGGTTCCATATCCCTGCATCCCGTTGTCGATTACACAAAATTTTATCGATCATGTGGTTGTTCTCGATTCCATTGGCGATGCATCAAAAATTGCAAGTGGCACCACGCGTATAACCAACTCACCAATGGATTTGCGAATTGCAAAATTAGCGGCTGATGCCATTGAACATTCAGGTTATTTTGAGGAAGGTTTTTCGTTTCAGGTAGGCGCCGGAGGAGCTTCGCTGGCTGTTGCCAAATTTATTCGCGAAAAAATGAAGAAGAAACAACTGAAAGGCAGTTTTATGCTCGGCGGCGTTACTTCTTACTGCGTTGATATGCTCGACGAAGGTTTGTTCGAAACCATTTTTGATGTGCAGTCATTTGATGCTGCAGTAAGCAATTCGTTGTTTAATAACCGCCGCCATATCGAAATTCCGGCTGCTTTATACGCTAATCCGTTTAATTGCGGATGCATGACCAACAAACTGGATATCGTGGTGTTGGGTGCGCTCGAAGTTGATACCAATTTCAATGTAAACGTAATAACCGGTTCCGAAGGTAATATCAGGGGCGCTTCGGGCGGACATTCCGATACCGCTTCGGGGGCAAATTTAACTGTTGTGGTGTGTCCATCATTCCGCGGAAGAATTCCTATAATAAAAAACAGTGTTCATACCGTTGTTACGCCTGGTGAGAGCGTTCATATTATTGTTACAGAGCGAGGTATCTGTGTGAATCCGCTTTTCAAACACCTGGAAGAAAATTTTCGTAATGCCGGGCTTAAAGTGGTGGATATTCATGATCTGAAAAAAGAAGTCGACGGAATTACAGGCATTTCCAGAAAATTGAAATTTACTGATAAAATTGTCGGACTGGTTGAATACCGCGACGGCACTATCATTGATGTGATTTATGAACTGGAAGAGAAGGGATAGAAGGGTTTCGGGTTTGAAGAGTTTGAAGGGTTTGAAGAGTTTGAAGAGTTTCGGGTTTA
>CAZBZA010000554.1:0-2706 GCA_964495865.1 uncultured Lentimicrobiaceae bacterium | reverse complement strand
CCAAGGTCCAAATTTTAAGGAGAAGGAAACCTACAATTCAATTATTTAATCAGGAAGGTGAACTTATCAAAATTCTTGAGTGCAATGCCTGTTCCGCGGGCAACAGCATGCAATGGATCGTCGGCTACATGCACAGGTAACTTTGTTTTCATATGAATTCGCTTATCGAGCCCACGTAGTAACGAACCTCCGCCTGCCAGGTAAATACCGGTTTTAAAAATATCGGCGGCCAGTTCGGGGGGTGTCATTTCGAGCGCATTCAGCACAGCGGCTTCAATTTTCGAAATGGATTTGTCGAGTGCGTGAGCAATTTCGGCGTAATTTACATAAATCTCTTTCGGAATACCGGTAAGCATATCGCGTCCATGTACGGCATAATCAGGTGGCGGATTATCAATTTCGGTAAGGGCTGAACCTACTTCAATCTTGATAAGTTCCGATGTACGTTCCCCTATATTGATATTATGCTGCTTACGCATATATTCTTCAATATCAGCATTAAAATCGTCGCCGGCAATACGTATTGATTTGTTGTTTACAATTCCGCCAAGGGCAATAACTGCAATTTCGCTGGTACCGCCGCCGATATCAATAACCATGTTTCCGGTAGGTTCAAGTACATCAATACCAATTCCAATAGCAGCTGCCATAGGTTCGTGGATAAGGCGTACTTCCTTGGCACCGGCCTGTTCAGCTGAGTCTTTTACGGCACGTTCTTCCACTTCGGTGATCCCGGAAGGAATGCAGATAACCATTCGTAAGGCAGGCGGGAAAAGACTCCGGCTTGGGCCTATCATCTTAATAAACTCCCGTATCATGTATTCCGCCGACTGAAAATCAGCAATTACGCCATCGCGCAGCGGACGGATAGTTTTGATATTTTCGTGGGTTTTGCCATGCATCATCTGTGCACGTTTGCCTACGGCAAGTACTTTACCTGTATTGCGTTCAATAGCTATAATTGAGGGTTCATCAACTACTACCTTGTCGTTATATATGATGATGGTATTGGCAGTGCCAAGGTCCATCGCTATTTCTTTGGTAAGAAATGAAAAAAGTCCCATCTATATTTTCTTCCTTTTATTTAATGCGTTGTTAATCATTTAAATACCCAATAAAGGGATAATTTACTAGTGTTTGAAATGCCTGATTCCTGTAAAAACCATTGCAACTCCATTTTTATTGCAGTAGTCAATTGAATCGTTGTCGCGCACTGAGCCTCCCGGCTGTATCACTGCTGTAATCCCTGCTTTGTGTGCCAGCTCTACGGAGTCGGCGAACGGGAAAAAAGCATCCGAAGCCATAACGGCTCCGTGCAAATCGAGGCCAAACTCAGCAGCTTTCGAAATGGCGTGTTTCAGTGCATCAACCCTGGAGGTCATTCCGCACCCTGCGCCTAAAAGCTGTCCGTTTTTAGCCAGTACTATTGCGTTGCTTTTCAAGTGCTTAACTAAGATATTGGCAAAAAGCAAATCGCTTACCTGCCGGTCATCAGGTTTTACATCAGTAACCCGCTGAAGGTCATCAGCAGTTTCGGTATGTGTATCCTTAAGCTGCTCAATTACCCCGTTAAGTACCGACTTAAATTGTTTTGCCTGAAAATCAACTGGTTTAATCTGCAAAATTATTCTATTTTTCTTTGACTTTAAGAGTTCCAGTGCATTTTTTTCATACGAAGGTGCAATTATTATTTCGAAGAAGAGTTTGTTCACCTCCTCAGCCGTTTCCATATCAATAATACGGTTAGCTGCAACCACTCCGCCGAAGGCCGAAACCGGGTCGCCGGCAAGTGCATCGCTCCATGCTTCCTTTAATGTTTTACGGCTGGCAGCCCCGCAGGCATTGGTATGCTTAATAATGGCAAAGGATGGATCAGGAAATTCTTTTATCAGCGCAAGAGCCGCTTCGAGATCGACCAGGTTATTATATGAAATTGCTTTGCCGTGAAGCTGTTCAAACACCTGGCTCATGTCGCCATAAAAAACACCTTCCTGGTGCGGGTTTTCGCCATAGCGAAGTACTTCGGCTTTGTTAAAACTCTGCCTGAACGCTTTGATATCAGCCTTTTGATTGAAATAACTGAAGATAGCCGTGTCGTAATGCGACGAAACATTAAAAGCCTGCGCTGCAAAATAAAACCTGTCTTCCAGATCGCTGCTACCGTTTTTTGTATCCAGTAAATTTATCAGATCGTTGTATTGATCGGCCGATGGTACAATTATTACATCGTTGTAGTTTTTAGCTGCAGCCCTGATCAGGGAAATTCCACCGATGTCAATTTTTTCGATAATTTCGTCTTGTGCAGCTCCGGAAGCAACTGTTGCTTCGAATGGATAGAGATCAACGATAACCAGGTCGATTGGAGGAATTTCGTATTCAGCGGCTTGTTTTAAATCTTCTTCCTCTTCGCGGCGGTACAAAATGCCCCCCAAAACTTTAGGATGCAAAGTTTTAACACGTCCGCCAAAAATGGATGGGTACGAGGTAAGACTTTCGACAGTAATAGCGTCAACGCCCAGGCTTCGGATAAAATCGTAAGTGCCGCCTGTGGAGTAAATAGTAATGCCTAATGCATGGAGTTTATGTACAATTTCGTCGACACGGTTCTTGTGGAACACCGAAATAAGTGCGGAGCGAATAGGTTTTGCAGTATTCATGGGGGTTTCAGATTTTCAGAATGAATTTGCAATTTTATTAAATTTTAAG
>CAZBZA010000553.1:0-2710 GCA_964495865.1 uncultured Lentimicrobiaceae bacterium | reverse complement strand
AGGTTTTGAGAATCGGAATATGAAATTTGAATGCTGATTTACAAAAGCTATACAATCTGCAGGTTAATGCTTCATTATATACGAAGGACTCCAATCCCACGCAAAAAGTTAAAGCAGATTTTTCACCTATACTTCGTATCTTTGTGGCCAATTTTTTCAGTGAATGGACGAATCAAAAAAAGAAGGCCGTTACCAGCGTATAATCAGTCAACTCGAAGGCTTGTTAACCAAAACTACCGATCCCGTGGCTAGGATGGCAACTATTGCTGCTGTATTAAGTCATAAGTTTGATTATTTCTTCTGGTGTGGTTTTTATATGGTGCATGGTGATAAGCTGATTGTTGGCCCATACCAGGGACCTGTTGCCTGCCAGGTTTTACAGGACACAGGTGTTTGCCTGGCTGCAGTGAACCAAAATAAGAGCATTGTTGTACCTGATGTACATAAATTTCCCGGACACATAGCCTGCGATTCGCGTTCCAACTCCGAAATTGTTGTGCCTGTCCGTAATCCTGAAGGACAAATAATGGCCGTGCTTGATGTTGACAGTGCAGCATTTGGTTCCTTCGATCAGGTGGACAGGGCACAACTCGAAGTATTAGCAGCAATGGTTTATAGTTCGTAATTAATATCCCCGTTAGGTTATGAACAACTTCGAAATAGTAATTCTGGCATTTGCATTGGTTTTCAGTTCGTGGATGACTTACCTCAATGCCGGGATAGCGTTATCGGGTGAACCTCTGATCCGGAAAGTGAGTTATTCCGGTATTATGTTTCTCGTTCAGTATATAATGGCAGGAGTGGGAATCTGGATTGGATATAAAACCGGTAGCCTCGACACAAGGGTAAATATGGCGATAAGCCTGAGTATAATGCTGATTTTCGGATTAAAAGTACTGCTGACAGGAATCAAATCTTCAACAGAGGAAAAGGCATTCGACTATACCGACTCAAAAGTTGCTTTTCTGGCGGCTATGGCTGAGGGAATTACGCCTTTAGCCATTGGTATTGCTATCGGGCTGCTTACTGTTATTCCATACCAGCAATGGATGATTACCGGAGTAATTTTACTCTTGGGAATCGTTACTGGACTAATTACTGCTTCACGAATGGGAGATGCCTCATTCAAACTCAGGTTTGGCCCTATTGGCGGGCTTTTACTGCTGGCAGCATCCATACAAATGGCAACCAAGCTAATCGGATTTTAAAAATTTTATAAATAGTACAACATAGCTTTCCTCTAGTCAATAATCACATAATCAATACGCTAAATGAATCGTACACTACTTTTCCTCCTGGTAATAACCTTTTTTGCTACTTCCAAAGCCCAACCGCCGCAAGGATACTATAATAATGCAGCAGGAAAAACAGGAACAGCTCTGCAGCAGGCCCTTCATGATATTATTGATGGCCACAACTCCGTTTCTTATACTTCCTTATGGACTCATTTTAAAACAACGGATAAGAAACCAAACGGTAAAGTATGGGATATGTATTCGGATATTCCGGGAGGAACTCCACCGTATGAATATACATTCGTAACTGATCAGTGCGGGAATTACAGCGGCGAAAACGACTGTTATAACCGTGAACATTCCTGGCCTAAAAGCTGGTTTAACGATAACCTCCCGATGAATACGGATATGTTTCATTTGGTTCCAACGGATGGATATGTAAACGGGAAACGTTCAAATTATCCGTTCGGTGATGTGGGTACTGCAACGTGGACATCATTGAATGGTTCCAAACTCGGAAATTGTTCAACTCCCGGATATACCGGCGTTGTATTTGAACCCCGCGATGAATATAAAGGCGACTTTGCCCGAAACTATTTTTACATGGCTACCCGGTATTACAACGAGGACAGCGGTTGGCCGGGAAGTGGCATGGTAACCGGATCGCAGTTTAAACCCTGGGCAAAAGCAATGCTCCTGATTTGGGCGCAGGAAGATCCGGTTTCGCAAAAAGAAATTGACAGGAACAACGCCATTTTTAACATCCAGAATAACCGCAACCCGTTTATTGATCATCCCGAATATGCCAACAGTATTTGGGGAACCAATACTGGTATATTTGATGAGCAGGCACAAATTGCACTGCAGGTTTATCCTAATCCGGCTTCGTCAGTTTGTACTATTACTCTGCCTCCTGAATTCAATCAACAAAACTATACTTTTACTGTTTATTCCTCAACAGGTTTGCCTGTTTATGCCAACCTTACAGTTGCAGGCGATAAAGCCAGTATGAATGTAGAAGATTTACCGTCAGGATTTTATCTGATAAGGCTTGCGCTGAATGATTACAATACACTCTACCAGGCGAGGATTATCAAAAAGTAAGGATTACACTTGGTAAATCAGATTTACGGGCATTTGAACTGTTTCGAATCCTGATCTGCTTTGCCAGCTTCTGTAAAATAAAATTACCATTTTTAAAACCATTCTCGTGCAAATCATCCGACTTACCAAAGAATTTAAATTTGAAATGGCTCATGCCCTGAAAGGGTACGATGGACTTTGCCGTAATATCCATGGGCATTCGTATGAACTTTTGGTAACCGTTAGCGGTATTCCGGTTATGGATACTTCATCAACAAAACTCGGAATGGTTATGGATTTTGGCGACCTGAAGAAAATTGTACGCAATTGTATCGTTGATGAATTCGATCATGCTTTGGTGTTGAATCGCGAATCGGCATCTGATTTTGCAC
>CAZBZA010000552.1:0-2724 GCA_964495865.1 uncultured Lentimicrobiaceae bacterium | reverse complement strand
AAAGAAAAAACGGTTTACACGGTACACCATCAAACAGATATAAACAGCATCGATATCCCAAAGCTGGAATGGCTTTTCGGTGAAGCCCGGCAGGTTAGCGAAAGCAAAATGGCCGGGTTTTTCGTTGGCCCCCGCCGCGAAATGATCACTCCCTGGAGTACCAATGCCGTTGAAATTACCCAGAATATGGGTATCGAAGGCATTCTCCGTATTGAGGAATTTACTGAAGTTGAAAGCGAAAATGCCATCTATGATCATATGCTTCAACGTTTGTATCATGGCCTCGATCAGGATATTTTTACTATTGTTAAACTTCCGGAACCTATTATCGAAATTGAGGATATCGCTACGTTTAATAAAAAAGAAGGCCTGGCGCTCAGCGACGAAGAAATTGAATACCTCAATGGCGTTAGTCTGAAATTAGGCCGAAAACTTACTGATAGCGAAGTGTTTGGGTTTTCGCAGGTTAACTCCGAGCATTGCAGGCATAAAATTTTCAATGGTACCTTTGTAATTGATGGCGACGAAAAGCCTGAAAGCCTTTTTCAACTCATCAAAAAAACATCGAAAGAGCATCACGGACGAATTGTGTCAGCCTATAAAGATAATGTTGCCTTTGTCGAAGGTCCTGTTGCAGAACAGTTTGCTCCCGCTACCCAGGATAGACCCGATTATTTCGAAACCCGCGAAATAGAAACTGTAATATCGCTTAAAGCCGAAACGCATAATTTCCCTACCACCGTTGAACCTTTCAATGGCGCAGCTACCGGTTCGGGCGGCGAAATCCGCGACCGTATGGCCGGTGGAAAAGGATCAATGCCTATTGCCGGAACAGCTGTTTATATGACTTCATATCCCCGTTCAGGCGAGGGCCGTGAATGGGAAACTGAAAACGAACCCCGCGAATGGCTGTATCAAACACCGGAAGAAATCCTGATCAAAGCGTCGAATGGTGCCAGCGATTTTGGTAATAAATTTGGACAACCTTTAATTTGTGGTTCCGTTTTAACATTCGAACACACCGAAAATAACAAACGCTATGGTTACGATAAAGTAATTATGCAGGCCGGCGGAATTGGTTACGGACGAAAACCGGATAGCCTTAAAGGCCATCCTCAGCCCGGCGACAATGTAATTGTAATGGGCGGCGACAACTACCGCATCGGAATGGGCGGTGGCGCTGTTTCTTCGGTTGCAACCGGCGAATACCACAGCGGTATCGAAATGAATGCCATACAACGTTCGAATCCCGAAATGCAAAAGCGCGTTTACAATGCCATCCGTGCTATGGCCGAAATGCCTGAAAATCCTATTGTTTCTGTTCATGATCACGGTGCCGGAGGGCATTTGAATTCACTTTCCGAACTGGTTGAGGAACAAGGCGGAACCATTGATATCAGTAAATTGCCTGTCGGTGATCCGACTCTTTCGTTTAAGGAAATTGTCGGTAACGAATCGCAGGAGCGAATGGGATTGGTAATGAAAGCTTCGGATGTTGACATCCTGCAAAAAGTAGCTGAACGCGAACGGGCACCGTTTTATAACGTGGGTAAAATTACCGGCGATATGAATTTTTCGTTCGTTCATTCCACTACAGGCGAAGCTCCTATAAATATGCCTCTCGAGAATTTTTTCGGGAAACCGCCACGCACTTTTATGCGCGACAAGGAAATCACAGCTTCGTTCAGGAAGCCGGAATATGACGAAAAGAATCTTACTCATTACATCGAACAGGTTCTGCAACTCGAAGCCGTTGCTTGCAAGGACTGGCTTACCAATAAAGTTGACAGGTCGGTTACAGGTCGTATCGCGCATCAGCAAACGGCCGGACCTCTGCAACTCCCGCTCAATAACCTGGGTGTTGTTGCCCTCGATTACCAGGGAGTTAAAGGTATTGCAACTTCAATTGGTCATGCCCCGGTTTCGGGATTGATTGATCCTGAAGCAGGTTCGGTTCTTTCCGTTGCCGAAGCGCTGACTAACCTGGTGTGGGCTCCGATTGAGCAAGGTTTATCGGGTGTTTCGCTTAGCGCTAACTGGATGTGGCCTTGCCGCAACGAAGGCGAAGATGCCCGTTTATACAAAGCAGTGAAAGCGATAAGTGAATTTGCTATCGGACTGGGTATCAATATCCCAACCGGAAAAGATTCTCTTTCCATGACTCAGAAATACCCCGGCGGCGACACCGTTATGGCGCCGGGCACCGTAATTATTTCCACGGTTGGCGAAGTAACTGATATCCGCAAAGTGATCAGTCCTGTTTTAAAAGAAAGTTTTACGTCATCGCTGGTTTATATCGATTTCTCGAAATGTGATTTTAACCTGGGTGGAAGTTCGTTTGCGCAGGCATTAAATCTGCTGGGCGGAGATACTCCTGATGTAAAGGATGCGGAATATTTCCGCACTTGTTTCGAAGCGTTGCAGGAACTCATTTCAAAGGATATGATTCTTGCCGGTCACGATGTTTCGGCTGGCGGGTTAATCACAACTTTGCTCGAAATGACTTTTAGTCATAACACAATGGGAATGAACCTGAATTTCGATGATATGGGCGAAAACGATATCATGCGTTTGCTTTTCAGTGAAAAACCAGGTGTGGTGATTCAGGTAAATGATCTAGATTTTGTTAGTATTTTCCTTCATGAAAAAGGAATTAATTACACTGTGATCGGGAAACCGGTTGCAGGAAAAACACTGAATATTTCGCATCAGCAAAAGGACTAT
>CAZBZA010000551.1:0-2724 GCA_964495865.1 uncultured Lentimicrobiaceae bacterium | reverse complement strand
CTTACTCCTTACTCCTTACTCCTTACTCCTTACTCCTTACTCCCGTCTTCCGTCCCTAAACCCTAACACCCAACCCCTAACTCCTTTAAAAAGAATCATTTTCCGTCCTCTCAATTACTTCCTGCTGCAAATCGGCATTCATATCGTTGAAATAGTCGCTGTAGCCGGCCATGCGTACCAGTAGGTCTTTATAATCCTCAGGGCATGCCTGTGCGGCCAGCAAGGTAGCGGTATCAACAATATTAAACTGTATGTGATGTCCACCTAAGGTAAAATAACTCCGGATCAGATGCCCCAATTTTTTAATGTCTTCCTCTTTACGCATCAGGCTGGGTAAAAAACGCTGATTCAGCAATGTACCGCCCGATTTTACATGATCCAGTTTGGTTAGCGACTTTACAACCGCCGAAGGACCATGCGTATCAGCACCATGAGATGGAGAAGTGCCATCAGAAATAGATTTACCGGCAAGGCGACCATTAGGAGTAGCACCCATTACTTTTCCAAAATAAACATGGCAGGTAGTAGAAAGCATATTCAGATGATATTTGCCACCAGGTTTTATATTTGGCTTCCCATCAATGGTGTCAACCAGATCGTTATAAACCTTAACGGCAACAGAATCAGCATATTCATCATCATTTCCAAAAAATGGCGTACGGTTTATTATCGTCTGACGAAGTAATTCTTCGCCTTCAAAGTTTTTCGAAACAGCTTTCAGAACCCTTTCCATACTGAACGATTTATCCTCGAACACATGCTTTTTCAAGGCAACCAGGCTGTCAGTAACCGTTCCAAGCCCGCAGCATTGAATGTAGCTCGTATTGTACCTGGGCCCGCCATCGTAATAGTCGCGGCCTTTTGTGATACAATCATCAATAACAACCGAAAGGAATGGTGCCGGGGCATATTTCGCAAACATGCGGTCGATGTAATTGCTTACACGCATTTTCTGATCTATAACATACTGAAGCTGCTTCAGAAATGCCTCATAGAGTTCATCGTATGATTTAAACGTTTGTGCATCGCCGGTTTCAATTCCGACTTTCTTACCTGTCACAGGATTTATTCCGTTGTTAAGAGTCACTTCCAGTATTTTCGGAACATTCAGGTAGCCGGTCAGCAGGTAGGCTTCTTTCCCGAAAGCCCCGACTTCGATGCAGCCGCTACAGCCGCCTTCGCGTGCATCCTGCAACGATTTTCCCTGCCGAAGCATTTCAAGAATATAGATATCAGGGTTAAAAACAGAGGGATAACCATGTCCCTGTCGGATAACATGCGCGGCGGCATGCAGAAATTTATCAGGTGTTTTTGCACTTATATGCACTGAATTGCCCGGTTGCAAAATATGAAGCTCTTCGATTACTTCGAGCATGATATAGGAAACTTCGCTGGTTCCGTCGGTGCCATCGCTTTTTACTCCACCGATATTAATGTTGGTAAAATCGTTATACGTTCCGCTTTCACGGGCAGTAATTCCTACTTTAGGAGGAGCAGGATGGTTATTTACTTTTATCCAGAAACAGGAAATCAATTCCTTAGCTTCATCGCGTGTAAGTGTTCCTTCTGCAACTTCTTTATAGTAAAACGGGGCAAGGTGCTGATCGAAATGTCCTGGATTCATAGCGTCCCAGCCATTGAGCTCAGTGATTGTTCCCAGGTGGACAAACCAGTACATTTGAATAGCTTCCCATAGATTACGCGGTGCATTGGCCGGAACCCAACGGCAGACTTCTGCAATTTTCCGCAATTCGGCAGCTCGTTTGGAATCATTTTCTGTAGCAGCAAGTTTTTCAGCCAGTTCAGCATGACGTTCAGCAAAAACTATTACGGCATTGCACGAAATATCCATGGCTTTCCACTGTTCAGCTTTATCAGTGGCTTCAGGATCATTTAGATAGTCGAGTGCAGCAATGTTTGCGGCAATTTCTTTTTTATAGTCCAACATGCCTTTTCGGTATATTTTCCCATCGAGGCTGGTGTGCCCGGGAGCACGTTGTTCCATAAATTCAGTAAAAAGTCCGGCTTCGTAGGCAGCTTTCCATTCGGGAGGCACGTGGCTGAAAATCCGCTCACGCTGCGTTTTGCCTTGCCAGTATGGGATAACCTCTTTTGCGTAAAGGTCAATGTCTTCCTGACTGATGGTGTAGCGCTGCATATCGCGCGTATTCAAAACATTGAAATCTTCGACGCTGTGGCAGGTAAGTTCAGGGAATGTCGGAACACATTTGGGTTTTGGACCGCGCTCGCCCACAACCAGTTCGCCTTCGCCAATGTAAATGGTTTTCTTTTGGCAATGATTAAGGAAATTCATTGCACGAAGCACAGGAATAGAGTATTTCCCGTAGTTTTCTTTATAAAATTCAGTTTCGTGCAGGGCGCGTTCGATGGAAAGGGAAGGCTCCGTTTCGAAACTCAGTTTCCTGAGTTTCTGAATTCGTTCGTTCATTCCCGGACCGATGATTGCATTTTTTTGAGCGTAAAAATTGCCTTCAGCCGTAGCCGGTCGCTCTGGAATAGCCGAATGGGGAATTATTTTTTCAAACATGATAATGTTTTTAATTCTTTGCGAATAGTAAAGTTCAAGGTATGCTGAAAAATCCGTAACAATACGGAAATCAGTCACTTTAAGTAACAATGGAGGAAGGGAAAAGCTTAATTATAGAACATCAGGCACTCGAAAAGGCGTCTGTATGTTTTGAGCAGGGTTGGAATGTAGAATGT
>CAZBZA010000550.1:0-2734 GCA_964495865.1 uncultured Lentimicrobiaceae bacterium | reverse complement strand
GGACCTTGGTATTTAGATCTTGGTATTTGGACCTTGGTATTTGGATCTTGTCTCTTTAAAGCGCCCCCTCTTCTTTCCGCAAAACAATATCCTTGTCCACCGACCTAACATGTATATCGCGCTGAGGGAAAGGGATTTCGATGTTGTTTTCCTTAAAAACTTCGAAAATGCTGAAGAGTATCTCGCTTTTAATGCGGCGACCGTGATTGTAGTCGGCAACCCAGAAAAGCAGCGCAAAGTCGAGCGAGCTTTCGCCCAAGGCACTAAAAAATACCAATGGTTCAGGATCTTTTACCAATTCTTCGTGCGCATTCAGAATATCCATTAATAAGCGGTGCACCAGCTTCGGATCCGAATCATACGAAACACCTACGGCGAGCTCAATACGACGTTTCTGATCCGATAAGGTCCAGTTAATCACTTCGTTCGAAATCAGCTGCCCGTTAGGGACAATTACCTCCGCTCCCTGAAATGTGATTACATTGCTGGAGCGCAAACCTATCGATTTCACATTGCCGGTCAGCTGGCCAACCTCAACGGTATCGCCAAGCTGGATCGGTCGTTCAAACAGCAAAATAAGCCCCGAAACCAGGTTGTTGAAAATATTCTGCAAACCAAATCCAATTCCAACACTCATGGCTCCAAGTATGATAGTGAGTTTATCAAGAGGAATTCCAGCCGCATTAACAGCAAGAAAGAAACCTGCAGTAATAAGCGAATATTTTATCAGCATCGCTATGGTGTGTGGCAGTCCTTTCGACAACGAGAACCGGTTCAGAACATCTTCCTCCAGCAACATCCTGAGCATATTTGAGATTAGGATTGAAACATAAATCACTAAAAAGAAAATAAGAATGCTGTCGAGTGAGAAACTGGCAAAGCCTATTGAAATTTTGTTAGTGATAACTGAAACAAACCCATTATAAACGTATTCATCTATCCTGAAATTCTTCAGCATAAGAGTAATCCATAAAACTATTGCCAGAAAATTCAACAGGTAGATGTTATTTTTCTTAACCTTTTCACCATATAACCTGAACACATTTATCCTTTGTCCCCTGGAAGTATCAATTCCCGTAGCTACAAGCCCATTGACAAGCAGGGTTGTAATAAAAAGAACCAGACCATAAAAAATATTATAAAAAACTGCGCCAAGCACAATTTCGGTAAGGATTATCCTTCCGGCGATGTTCGAAATTAAACCTACGCAAGCTAAGGCAAGATGCAGTATTACAAAGGAGTAGATAATGCGTCGCTGTGTTTTTGCCAGTTCATGTTTTTTTTCGAAACGCATCAGGAACAAGGCTAAAAGCGTGATTTCAGCAGCCGAAATAAACAAAAGCAGTATCCTGTAAGAAACTGATTCGCTTGATATTAACAAAACCAACATGTAAAAAACAACGAGCACCCCGAAAGCATACAGATAGAGATGGTATTTTTTATCCAGTAATGCGCTGAGGATGTGAATAAGCGGGAAAGCAATTACATAATACGAAATTTCGCGGAAAATAACCGGCCGGTCGGGAAAGATAAAAAGTGTGCAAAAAAGTGTGAGGACTATGGTTGCGCTTATTTGATGTGATAACACCCTGAACAGCATGTTTTTGTAAAAATAGCCATACCCGCTTTCCTGAAATCTCACTTTCCGCTTGATGATAACAAACAGGTATAAAAGAGTAAAAAACAGCAACACTGTGAGGACAACCGAACTGCCTTGTGAACTGATATATTCCTTTAATTCGACCAGATCGACAAGGTTCAGCTGTGTGAACGAATCTGCAAGCTCTTTTCCGTAATCGGTAACTAGATCGAGGCGGAAAAATGGAAGATGGTCGCCCTGAAAAGCTTGATTTTGCCTTGATATAATAAGTGCTTTGGTGCTTTCAATTTCAGCATCAATTTCAACTCCTTTTTCAATGGTTCTTTCAAGGATTTCCATTACCGCATTGCTCTTCTGCGAAATAAGCACGAGGGTTGAATCAATATAAAAGAGAGTTTCATCTATTTTAACAGGCACAACTGTAATCAGGCTGTCCCTTTCCACTTTTCGCTTCGTGTTTTTCCAGATACGTGCTTCCCGCGTGAGTTTCTGCTTAAACGCATCGAGGTAACCGATTACATCAACAAATTCTTCCTGGAGTAAATCAATTTTCCGCCTTTCCTGAATCAGTTCTATACGCCTGTTTTCGAGATAACGGATGTTTTTGGCAGCTTCCGATGCCCCGACATATTTTATCAAACCGGCATCGATAGCAGCAAGTGTTTTTCTGTTTTTTTCTTTCAGGCGAAGGATTGCTTCATCTGTAATCAGTTCAAGAATTGCCTCATTGGTCCTGATTTTCAGCTCCATTGCCTTCATCGGAATATCGCCGGGCGAAATGGATTCAGTTCTCCGACGGGTTGTGTCTTTGGCAGTTTCCGGCTCACTCTGACCGAAAAGAGCAAGCGTATTGCCCAGTAAAAGAAAAACAAAAAGAAGTTTTTTAAATCGTGAGGCTGACATACTGTATCGTTGAAAGGCGTTTATTGAAATAAAATCAGAGGTTTGTAACAGGTGATATTTTGCGTTTTAAGCATTATAATAGTGCAGGGACTTATCCTGATTAACTTATCAAAAATAATGAAATTTAGACAGGTAATACTAAAAGTGCTGAAAATGGAGGTTGCAGTAAATTTTACCTGGCATGGAATGTTGGAATTGCCATTTTTTTGTTTTGCGAATAGGCAATTCATA
>CAZBZA010000549.1:0-2736 GCA_964495865.1 uncultured Lentimicrobiaceae bacterium | reverse complement strand
CCCCTCGCCCCATCTCCCCCTCGCCCCTCATAATTTCAAGAGCAACAATTTAAATCTGGATCTAATATTCGTCGTGTGATTTCCTGTTGCTGTTTAAGTCTTTCAAAAACTGTTCCAAAGCGAATTCGGTAGCTACTTTTACTTCCCTGGCCTTACTGCCTTCGAACGGACCAACAATTCCAGCCGATTCGAGCTGATCGATAATACGGCCTGCACGGTTGTAACCGAGTTTCAGTTTGCGCTGTAACAGGGATGTTGATCCTTGCTGCGACGAAACTATAAGGTAAGCTGCTTCTTCGAAGAGTTCGTCGCGTTCGCCGGGATCAAGTTCCTGCTGAACGTCTGTTTCTTCTTCGTTAAATTCAGGCAACGGATAGGCCGAAGGATACCCGCGCTGCGATCCTATGAAATCAGTAACGCGTTCCACTTCATGCAAATCAATAAAAGCACACTGCAAACGTATCATATCACCGCCCTGCGACATAAGCAGGTCACCGCGACCTATCAGTTGATCAGCACCTCCGGTATCGAGGATAGTGCGTGAGTCAATTTTAGAAATAACCCGGAATGCGATACGCGCCGGGAAATTGGCTTTGATAGTACCAGTGATAATGTTTACACTCGGTCGTTGCGTGGCAATTACGAGGTGAATGCCTATTGCACGGGCCAACTGCGCCAGCCTGGTGATAGGATGTTCCACTTCTTTACCGGCAGTAAGAATAAGGTCAGCAAATTCATCAATTACCACTACAATATAGGGCATAAATTTGTGCCCGTTAAGCGGATTCAGTTTCCTGGCTATGAATTTGGTGTTGTACTCTTTAATATTTCGAACCTGTGCGTCTTTAAGCAGATCGTAGCGGCTATCCATCTCAATATTAAGCGAATTGAGCGTCCTTACTACTTTTCGCGTGTCGGTAATAATAGCCTCTTCCGAATCCGGAAGCTTGGCGAGGTAATGACGTTCAATTTTCGAAAAAAGGGTAAGCTCAACTTTTTTAGGGTCAACCATTACAAACTTGAGTTCCGACGGATGTTTCTTGTATAAGAGTGAGGTGATAATAGCATTCAATCCTACCGACTTACCTTGCCCGGTAGCACCAGCCATTAAAATATGAGGCATTTTTGTGAGGTCGGCAATAAATTCCTCGTTCGAAATAGTTTTGCCGATAGCGAAAGGCAGATCGTACGTATTGCTGTTAAACTTTTCGGAAGCAATAAGCGATTTCATGCCAACAATGGCAGGTTTCTGGTTAGGAACCTCAATACCTATTGTGCCTTTTCCGGGAATAGGAGCGATGATACGTATGCCAAGCGCCGAAAGGCTTAACGCAATATCGTCCTCAAGATTTTTAATTTTCGAAATACGTACTCCGGGTGCCGGAATAATTTCGTAAAGTGTAACTGTCGGCCCGATAGTTGCCTTTATTTTATCAATCTGTATTCCGTAATTGCCTAAGGTTGAGACAATACGGTTCTTGTTTGCTTCCAGTTCGTCCTTGGTGACACTTATAGTACCAACGCCGTATTCGTCGAGCAGGTCGATGCCCGGAAGTATAAATGATGCCAGATCGAGCCTTGGATCGTACTGGGTGTCCATTGTATTGTGGACAATGTCCGGGTCTGGCTCTTTCTCAATTACAACAGGTTTGGCAGGTTTATATACTTCAGGGGCAATGGTTGTGAAACTCTCATCAGGTTTATTATCCGTTGCTGCTGTTTCGTTTGTTTCAACTGTAAATTCAACCTGTGTGTTTACCGGCTGTGGTTTGGTTTTTGGCATGGTAACCGGCTCAAACTGCGTGCTAGTAGCCTGTTCGTTTCCATTGTTCTGCTGAACTGTTTCTTTTACGGGAGTGGTTACCTTATCATGTTCATTTACAGCAAATTCAACCGTATTGTATTTATCAACAGGTATATCCAGCGAATTATTCCTGGTATTGATCACAAAGTCAGGATTTTGATCAATGATTTTTTCATCTTCTGCGGAAGAAATATTTTCCTTCCGTTTGGCGAGCCAGGGTTTTATCTGGTTCAGCGAAAAATTGTATGCGATTACCAGGAAGGCAACAAAAACAAAAACCAGCAAAAGCATGAGACCCATTTTGCCCATCAGTCCTTCGAGGAACAGGGAGGACTCATAACCGGAAATACCGCCTAATATGGAAAGTGCTGAGTTACGGAATATAAACGCCAGTGTAACCGAAAGCCAGGCCATTGCCATAAGTATAAATCCCAGGCTTGACCCCAGAGCAATTATTTTGTGTTTCAGGCTTAGCCTTACGCCAAGGACAAATAACCAGATAGGTATAAATAACGATCCTATTCCGAAACCTTGCTTTACCAGCAAATTGGATGCTGCAGCACCCAGCCTTCCACCCAGGTTATTGGCTTCCAGTGATTTATCGGCTAGAATCCGCGACATGCCGAGATTCGAGAAAATATCATCGGCATCGCCCGTAAACCAGTTGATGAAGAAAGATACAATGGCAACAAACAGGAAAAAGGATGTGAGTAACGAAAAAATACCCACCACCTGAGCAATTTTTTCCATCCGTGGAGTAACAGGATTCAGGTTCTCCTCCTGTGCTTTCTTCTCCGGCCTGGCTTTTTTCTTCTCTTTTGGCTCAGCCGGAACATTTACAGGCTCATTCTGAAGCGTGTTTTTCGGAAGTGAGTTCGTTGTGGATCGGGGCATTATTTTTATATCAGATAAATCGGTAAGTGGCTTTTAGG
>CAZBZA010000548.1:0-2747 GCA_964495865.1 uncultured Lentimicrobiaceae bacterium | reverse complement strand
CTTTCACGCAAAAGTAGTTTACCACTCGTTGCCTTTTTCTTTCAGCGGATTGCGCGAAAAAATCTGGTCTTTCAGAAATTCGTTGGTAGCAATAAGCGTAGGTTTGGGAAGGTTTTCGTAATATTTTGCAAGTTCAATCTGCTCGCGGTTTTCAAATACCTCTTCCAGGTTATCGCTGGGTGTGGCAAATTCTTCAATCTTTGAGTTTAATTCTTCTTTAATTTCCTGAGCAATCTGGTTAGCTCTTTTTGCAATGATTGAAACTGATTCGTATATATTGTCGGTTGGTTCGTTCAACTCCGACATATTACGGGTTATGGTAGTAGTTTCAATTTTCAACTTTTTGATATCCATTTGATTAGTTGTTTGTGGTCGTGAATTAATTGTTTAATGATTTTAAAATGTCATTTTTGATGACCAGAGCTTTATCGCTGTAATCCCCTACAGGAAAACCTGCCGCAAGTTCATCATAAGCATCCATGGCATCAGTAAAGCGTTCGCGGCGTTTTTCGTAAACACTGTTAGTGGCATATTGGTATTTGGATTGTAATATCGAATAGAGTATTAACTCTTTCGATTTGGTATCAGGATAATCCTTCAGAACATTATTAAAGGAAACAACAGCTGCTTTGTAATCGGACATTTTGTAATAAAGCAGAGCAATGTCGATATCTTTCTTTTCAAGCTTTGATCGAAGTTCGTCGATGAGGGTATTGCATTCGGCTACCCGGCTGCTTTTGGGATATTGGTTTATAAAAATCTGAAGGGATGATATTGCCGCAGATGTGGAACTTTGGTCGAGCGATGAGCGGGGTGAGTCAAGATAATTGCAATATGCACTCAGAAACAGTGCTTCTTCGGCATAAGCACTTGTAGAAAAGTTTGTTACAAATGACTTAAAATAATAACCGGCAAGTATGTAGTCGCGCTGTTTGTAATAGCATTGAGCATTGTAATATGCAATTTTCTCCGCCTTATCGGTTCCCCTGAAGATTGACTGAATCTGCTCAAAAAGTTGTTGTGCTTTCAGATAATCCTTTTTCTCGTAGTACTCAAGCGCCTTTGTATATTTAAGTTCACTGTCCGAGCCTTTTAAAAGTTTCTGATAAGGACTGCATGACATTATCACTGAGGATAACACCAAAACTATATAGATAACCGGTTTTCTGATCATGCTGCAAAAGTACAAATTTTAACCCGAATTATGAAACGCTTATACATAGCAGGTATTGCCTACATTTAGTTAAATATTATTAAAAGGATGATTCCAGCGCGGATTTATAGGTTTCGAGACAGCGTGAACGAGCAAAACTATGATCAATTATGGGTTGAATGTAGGAACTGCTTCCAAACTCGGGGACCCATTTTTTTATATAAATATTTTTGGAGTCAAACTTTTCGGCCTGGCTTATGGGATTAAAAATGCGGAAATAAGGCGCTGAATCACAACCTGTTCCGGCTGCCCACTGCCAATTCCCATTGTTCGACGAAAGTTCAAAATCGAGTAATTTTGTTGCCATATATGCTTCGCCCCATTGCCAGTTTACAAGCAGATGCTTTACCAGGAAACTGGCTGTTACCATCCGTACCCTGTTATGCATAAAACCGGTTTCGTTGAGTTCGCGCATACCGGCATCCACCATCGGAAACCCTGTTTCGCCTTTGCACCAGCGACTAAAATCGGATTCGTTATTTAACCAATTGATAAATTGATATTTAGGTTTAAAAGGTTTATTAACAACATGTGGGAAATGCCATAAAATCTGCATAAAAAATTCGCGCCATATAAGTTCATTAAGCCATACAGTGTTAATTGTGAGCGCTTTTGCAACAAGTTCCCTCACACTTACCGTTCCGAATCGTGAATGAACACTTACCTTACTTGTTGAATCCAGAGCCGGGAAATCACGGGTTTTGTCGTACGATTGAAGGATTTGTTCCTTAAGCTCAAAAGGCTTGAAAACGTTAGCAATTTCTGTAAAACCAAAGTTACCTATCCGTAATTTTCGGGTAGAATCTGTTTCAAAAAAGTTGTGAAGATAGTCTGATGAATTCCAGCAATGTAAAGCGTCTGCACTATTATTAAGTTTTTCGATCCACTTACGGCTGTATGGAGTAAAAACAGTGTAGGGCTCACCGTCAGGCTTAACAACCTCATTTTTTTCGAAAATAACCTGGTCTTTAAATGTGCGAAACAACACGCCCTTTTCAGCCAGAAGTACTTTTATCTGCTGATCGCGTTCTAACGCATAGGGTTCATAATCATGATTAGCAAAAACGGTACTTATTGAATAGGTTGCAAGTAATTGATCGAATATCAGAGCCGGTTTACCATAAAACAATTGAACCGATGTTTGATACTTAGCCAGGATTTGGTTTAATGAATCAAGAGCCTGTGAAATAAAACTCACGCGCTTATCATCACCATTGAGTTTATCTAATATTGTTGAATCAAAAATAAACACAGGCAAAACATTAAAACCCGAAGTCAAAGCATGAAATAACCCGGCATTATCATGCAATCTTAAATCGCGCCTGAACCAAAATACTGCAATAGTTTTGGTTTTATCTATATTTCCTGACATAAGTGCAAATTACGAAGATTTTCAATTATAGCCTTAAATTGTTTTCATCAAACAATCAACCTTCTTATAAAGTTTAGTAGTTTTGCAGCATAATAATATAACATTAACCTTAAACACTGATATTGTGGATCTTTTTGAAAAACGTGTTCGTAATCTGGGCCC
>CAZBZA010000547.1:0-2756 GCA_964495865.1 uncultured Lentimicrobiaceae bacterium | reverse complement strand
ATTATGAGATTAATACGCTAAAATCACATCGATTATTCCCTTTTCACCAGCATAATCAATTGCCGAACTGTACTTGTAATACTGAGGTTCATTTACCCAGCCTGCTCTTACAGGATTGTCGTGAATATAAGCTATCTTTTGTTGGAGGAACTCTTCCGAATACACTTCCTTCGGTTCATTCCCATCTTGCCAGAACTTATAAAACTCAATTTTCTTATTATAGCGGCCAGCAAATTCAAACCGGTCCAATAACCACCTTCGGCGACTTTCAGGGATTTCTTTTATCTTTTCAATTATAGCTTTACTTGTAAATTTCTTAAAATCCCTTAGAATGTCAGATAAAGTGAACTGCCCATTTTCTTTACCGGAAGCAATTAAATGCAGGTGGTTTGTCATAAGGCACCACGAATAGATTTCCAATCCCTTTTCTTTCTGGCAATATTTTAAGGAATCAATAATAATATGCCGGTAATCGTCCCGTGTAAAAATATCAACCCAATCCACTACGGTCATCGTAAGGAAATAAATGGAATTTGAATCAATTTTATTCTTTAGACCCATAAGTTAATTGACTTAGAATTAAACCAACTTTGAGTTTTATTAAATTGGATTACAAATCCAAAGCTCTTTGTGGCGGAATTGCAAATTCCGCCAAGCTTACAAATTCCGCCAAGCTAGCTGGCGCGGATTTTAAATCCTGAACAGTACTGCCTATTTTATTTCTTCAAACCCCCACCCATTCCCTTTAAAATAAACCACTTCGTTTATTCCGGCTTCTTTCAGTATCGAAAATCCATATCCGAATTCACCGTCAAGTTCGTGTGGTTTGTGCGCATCGGAATTTACCATAACCGGAATCCGTAATTTCTTTATCTGCTTCAGAATATCCAAACCCGGATAAGTAGTTTCAGAACGTTGTTTGTATATGCCTCGGGTATTGATCTCCACTATGATATCGCGATCCTGAAGAAGATCAAGTGTTTCGTTTATCAAAGCCAGGTACCATGGTTCATCCTCTTTGAAAAAACGATCCTGGTTGTGCATCTTAATTTTATCAAAATGACCAATAATATCAAATTGCTGCGATTCTATCATTTCGTTTAGCTGCCGGTAATATCTGCTTACAGCTTTTTTAATATCACTATCAAATAATTCGTTCAGACCCTTATCGTATGTTCTGTAATCGGGACCATCAGTAAACCAGAGTTCTTCATTATTTTCGGGCTTCACAAGGTGAACTGATCCTATCAGATAATCAAGTTTATACTCCGATTTTGTTTTTGAAAAATTTTCGGACATACCAGGAATATAATCCATTTCCATGCCTGAATAAATGGCAATATCCGGACTATACTTTTGTTTCAGTGTCTGCATCAAGGAAACATATTCCTCCTTATTCCCCTTTTTAAAGGAAAAAGTATTTTCAAACGGCAGCGGCGAATGTTCCGTAAAACCAAGAATATGAAATCCCCTGGCAATGGCTTCAGTAATGTACTCTTCCGGCTGCGATGAACCATCGGAGTATAAGCTGTGAGTATGATGGTTTGTAAGCATGTATAAATTTTGATGTTTGATGTCGTAGCTACGATACCGGATTAAAAACGCAGGATTTGATATGGCACCAAACGTCACCTCCGTTGTGCTCCGGCTTGGGATTTGGATCCTGGGATTTGGATCTTGGTTCTTTACTTCCTGATATCGTAAACCATCAGTGAATTGCCATGGCGGATATACAATCGGCCATTTTCAATTACCGGGTGAGCCCAATGCTGTGCTGTGCCAAAAGGAACTTTGAAGCCACCTGTTTTTTTAAATCCGGCTAAAGTGGGTTCAACCAAAGCTACTTCACCGCTTTCATCATAGGTGTAAAGTAAACCTTCAGCAGAAATAAGGCTGCCCATTCGGCCATTCATTTTTTCAAAAGCAACTTCATCACCGGTTTTCCAGTCGATGGCAAAAAGGCCTTTAACCTTATCACCTAATCCGTAAATTTTACCGTTGAGCAATACCACGCCGCCCATACGGCTGTCGAGCCGTGAGTTTTTCCACACTTTTTCAACCGAACTTCCATCGGCTGCAAGTTTCAGCATCACTCCACCACAACCATACCCGGAAACACAATATAAATACCCGTTGCTGTAAAGCGGTGTATTGGCATGAACTGCATACTGGTTAATATGTTCGTAACTCCATAGTTTTTTACCGGTTGCGGCATCCAGTCCGAGGATGGATTTTTCGGTCATGGTAACCACAATTTTACGTGCCGGTAAAGTAATCAGTAAAGGTGAACAGTAAGCGCTTATTTCGCTGTTACCTGCATTGCTCCAGATAAGTTTGCCCGTATTTTTATCCAGAGCAATTACGTTATTTTTCACTCCACCGACTGTACAAAAAAGTTTTTCGCCGTCGATAAGCAGGTTTTCGGTAACGCCCCATGTTATATTGCGGCCATCGTAATCCTTCATTACATCCACTGACCACAAAATATTCCCTTTATCAGCCGAAAGACAAACAATTTTCCCAAAAGCACTCATCAGGTAAACTTTCCCTTCGCTAATCACAGGCGTTGACCGTGAACCGGGATAGCTTTCAATCCATTCATCACCATAGGGTGTGCTCCAAACGAGTTTTCCGTCGAGTGAAAAAGCAAAAACCGTCCCTTTCCCGTCGGTTGCACCGGCAGTGTAAATTTTTTCATGAGCAACTACTGCTGCCGAAGCATGTCCGTCGCCCAGATTGTCGTAATGCCATAAAAG
>CAZBZA010000546.1:0-2757 GCA_964495865.1 uncultured Lentimicrobiaceae bacterium | reverse complement strand
GACAATGACCTTATGTTCGAAGAGGGCAAAAAAGACGAAATGCTCGGCAGACTTCAAATTACACTTGGTAAAACAAAAAGTGATTTGCAGAAACTTATCGCAGAGCTTTAACCATTGATATCCCGGGAAAAGTGCCGGGTAGCCTTATTAATCGCTGAACGGCACTTTTAAAAATCAAATAAAAACAATATTTACCTACAAAAACCAACTTAAATGAAAAAATCAATTTTTACTCTGGCAGCCATGTCTATGCTTTTGACAGGTGCAATTTTAACAAGCTGCAATTCAGCTGCTCAAAAGGAAGAAAATACCACCATTGAAACACAGGATGCTGATGCTGAAGAACAGGTAGTAGCAACTGTTGAAGAATGGCAGGCTTTTAAAACGGATGCAGAAGCTAAAATCAATAGAAATGAAATGAGGATTGAAGAATTAACAGTTCAAATGAATAAACCGGGGCAAGTATTTGACGACCTTTACAAAAACAGGATTGAGGAACTTGAACAACAAAACAGGGAACTTCAAAACCGCATCGACGCTTATGATAAAAGTCATACCGATTGGGAAAAATTCAAACGCGAATTTAACCACGATATGGATGAACTTGGCGATGCATTGAAAAACATAACCGTTAACAATAAAAACTAAACATCTCAATGTTTTAAATGGCGGGTTTATCCCGCTTTTTTGCTATCCGCTGATCACTGGATTGCAAAACACCAATAAGTTTTTAATAGCATTAAGTGCCTGTAATCAATACTTAAATACTTAAACACATTTCTCCAAAAAACCTCCCCAAATGAAAAAGTTAATCTCAACTTTGGTTCTGCTATTGTTACTGGCGGTTGGAACCCTGTTCACTGCCTGCCAGTCTGCTTTTCAGAAAGAAGAAGCTGACTCAGCAAAAGAAATTGCTGATAACCTGGCTATTAACTCATCTCCGGTTGTTGATAATTCGTTAGGTTCCAAAATTACCAATACTGACGAATGGGAAACATTCCGGACCGAAGCAGAGGCTAAAATAAGGAGCAACGAAATGCTTCTGGCTGAATTATCGGTACAGCTCAGCAAGCCCGGTACTGCGCTCGACACTCTTTATACAAAAAGGATCAAGGAATTAAATAAACAAAATCAGGCATTTATAAACAGGTTAAACGCTTATGAGAAAAACCGCTCTGATTGGGAAACTTTTAAACGCGATTACAAATCCGATATGGAGGAACTTGAAAAAGTGTTGAAAGATATGGCTGCTGTCACCAAAAAATAAAGTAATAACAGGCATTCCCACCTTAGTCCGATTAACAATCAGACATTACAACAAAAGTGTGAATAATGTAACTCACTTACTTAATTATGTAAGGTATTATAATTCCAATAGCGTCATCTTTGTAGCGCTATATTGAATCTACAAACCTTCTGCAAAATGCGGAATTTTAAAAATAACGTTAATGAATACCTCGGAAATAATTGCAAACTGGACAGAACGCAAGGAAAAACTAAAACTAAAATTTGAATCTTTAACTGAAAGCGACCTATTGCTCGAAGAGGACAAAAAGGAAGCAATGCTCGAGAAACTTCAACTTAAATTAGGCAAAACGAAAGATGAACTGCTAAAGATAATTGCAACACTATAATCTACTTATACTTTAAAGAGATTTGCTGATAATTATTAGATTTGACATAAAACGCCTTTCTGCAAAAAAACCTTATCTTTGCATAATTATAAAAACAGATCACATTAATTCATAACAATATGTCAGATAAAGTGTTACAAAAAGTTGCCCCTGGTGTAGTTACCGGTGATGGCGTTCAGGAAATTTTTCGTATTGCCAAGCAAAATCATTTCGCCCTTCCTGCGGTTAACGTGGTGGGGACTGATTCGGTTAACGCAGTACTACAGGCAGCAAAAGAAGTAAATTCTCCTGTTATTATCCAGTTTTCGAATGGCGGAGCGCATTTTTATGCCGGCAAATTCCTGAGCAACGAAGGCGAAAAAGCTGCTATTGCAGGAGCCGTTTCAGGAGCTAAACATATTCATGCTATGGCTGAAATGTATGGCGTTCCGGTGATTGTTCATACCGACCATGCTGCTAAAAAATTACTTCCCTGGATCGATGGACTTTTAACCGCCGGCGAAAAACATTTTGCCGAAACAGGCAAACCGCTTTTCAGTTCGCATATGCTCGACCTTTCGGAAGAATCACTGCAGGAGAATCTCGAAATCTGTAAGAAATACCTCACCCGTATGAGTAAAATGGGCATGACTCTCGAAATTGAACTCGGCGTTACCGGTGGCGAAGAAGATGGCATTGATAACTCAGATGTTGACAGCGCAAAACTATATACCCAACCCGAAGATGTAGCTTATGCTTATGAAGAACTGATGAAAATCAGCGATAAATTTACGATTGCTGCTTCGTTTGGTAATGTTCATGGTGTTTACAAACCGGGAAATGTTAAATTACAGCCTGTTATTCTCAATAATTCGCAGAAATATGTGGAGAAAAAATTCAATACCGCTGCTCAGCCGCTGAATTTCGTTTTCCATGGAGGATCAGGTTCCACGCAGGAAGAAATCCGCGAAGCCATTTCGTACGGTGTTGTAAAAATGAACATCGATACCGATACCCAGTGGGCTACATGGAAAGGTATCATGGATTTTTATAAGAAAAACGAAGGTTATTTGCAAAGTCAAATCGGTAATCCCGACGGTGAGGATAAACCTAACAAAAAATACTACGATCCGCGCAAATGGCT
>CAZBZA010000545.1:0-2768 GCA_964495865.1 uncultured Lentimicrobiaceae bacterium | reverse complement strand
CTGCTCATCAGCCAACAACAACAAGTCGAGGAACTGTTTCTTATTTTCTTTAATTATTTCTATTCTCAGCATATCGCTGTTGCTTTGCTAATTTGTCAGGTTTAATTTCCTAAAACTATTTATAAATAAAAATTTTTAGGAATTCGCCAGTTCGATTTTTGGTCCAACTTCGATTTATTGCAAAAAGGCCACCCTAAAGCAGCCTTTTCTAGTTTACAATCTTATTACTTCTCTACTTTTCCGTTAAAGTTCAATCATTCATTTAACAATTAAAAACACTGAACGCAGAATGAAAAATGGAAAAGTTTAGGTACACGTCAGGTATTAGCTTCCGAGGGTTGCCACCATTACCGCTTTAATGGTATGCAGGCGGTTTTCGGCTTCATCAAATACTATCGACATTTCCGATTCAAAAACATCGTCGGTAACTTCCAGTCCATCGAGACCGAATTTCTGGAAGATGTCCTCCCCTACTGTAGTTTCGCGGTTGTGGAAAGCTGGCAGGCAATGCAGGAATTTCACGTTTGGATTGCCGGTTTTCTTAACCATATCCATATTTACCTGGTATGCTTTCAGCAATGCGATGCGCTCAGCCCACACTTCGGCTGGTTCGCCCATGCTTACCCATACGTCGGTATAAAGGAAATCGCAGCCTTTAACGCCTTCGTCCACACTGTCGGTAATAGTAATTTTTGCGCCGGTTTCTT
This sequence comes from uncultured Lentimicrobiaceae bacterium, assembly GCA_964495865.1. GTDB lineage: Bacteria > Bacteroidota > Bacteroidia > Bacteroidales > UBA4417 > UBA4417. The sequence goes on along the minus strand of CAZBZA010000545.1, from coordinate 2,061 downwards.
TTGCAATTTCCAAACACTGAGCAACAAGTGCAGCATCGGGCTGGCAACTTTTCGGAGCCACGGCACGGAAATCCATTCCCATTTTTGCAGCGCCTACCATCAGCGAATTACCAACATTGTTTTTGGCATCGCCAAGGAAAGCAAATGTAACCTGGTTCAGCGGCTTGTCGGTATGCTCCATCATGGTCATAAAATCGGCCAGCATCTGTGTTGGGTGGAATTCGTTGGTTAAACCATTCCAAACCGGAACGCCAGAGTATTTTGCGAGGTCTTCAACAATTGTCTGGGCATAACCACGATATTCGATTCCGTCGTACATACGACCAAGCACGCGGGCGGTATCTTTCATCGATTCTTTTTTACCAATCTGCGATCCCGAAGGTCCGAGGTAGGTAACATGCGCACCCTGATCCAAAGCAGCAATTTCGAAAGCACAGCGTGTGCGGGTTGAATCTTTTTCAAAAATCAAAGCAATATTCTTGCCTTTTAAACGGGGTTGTTCGGTGCCAGCATATTTCGATTTCTTAAGTTCGATAGCCAGACCGAGCAAAAATTTGATTTCCTGCGGCGTGAAATCCAGCTCTTTCAGGAAATGACGGTTTCTAAGATTGAATGACATATTTTTTAGAGGATTTAGGTTTTAGGATTTAGGGATTAGAGGGACGATTCACGAAGTACGATTTACGATTAAGGGCCTTGGAATTTGGGATTTGGAATTTGGATCTTGGTCCTTCAGTGAGGATCTTGGTTCCTTATACAATTGAAATCCTCGTCCCTCCATTATCAACACCCAGCAAATTAGCAGAGGTGATAATAGCATCGCGGCTGGTATGTTTCACAAAGTGAATGGCGGCGCGGATTTTCGGTGCCATACTGCCTTCGGCGAAATGTCCTTCGGCAAGGTATTGTTTGGCCTGGCGAACACTCATGCGGTCGATAGCTTTTTCCTGTGGCGTATTAAAATTGATGCACACTTTTGGAACATCAGTAAGGATAAACAATTTATCAGCATTTATATTTCCGGCTAAAAGAGCTGATGCAAGATCTTTATCGATAACAGCATCAATACCTTGTAATTTGTTTTCGGCTACATAAAAAGCGGGAATTCCACCACCGCCAACGGCAATCACAATCTGACCGTCGCGTGCAATCCGCTCAATGGAACGCTGATTGCTGATAACCAGTGGTTTTGGCGAAGCAACAACTTTACGCCAGCCACGTCCGCGTGGATCTTCCTTAAAAATACTACCGTTTTCGGCAGTCATACGGTCAGCATTTTCTTTTGTATAATAAGGGCCTATCGGTTTGGTTGGATTTTCAAAAGCAGGATCGTCGCGATCAACCAGAACCTGGGTGATAATGGTGATAACATCACGGTCGAGGTCATGAGCGCGAAGCACATTACGCATCTGTTGTTCAAGCATATAACCTATAAAACCCTGCGAATAAGCCACACAGATATCGAGTGGCATTTCCGGTAGATTATACACCTGGTTACCTGCCGCGTTTGCAAGTAAAATATTTCCAACCTGTGGACCGTTTCCATGTGTAAGCGCAACGTTGTAACCCCTATCAATCAACTTGATAAGGCGTTCGCAGGTATCCAAAGCATTTTGTTCCTGTTCCTCGATGGTACCAACCTGATCGCCACGAAGAAGAGCATTTCCGCCAAAAGCGACTACTGCTAATTTTTTCATATTTCTTAATTTGGTTCTTTACAATTTTGTTTCTTTATCAGGGTTTTGAAGCCATGAAAGGATGTCCAATTATTTTCAGTGTTACACCTAATGAGTTAAAAAAGGAGCGGCAAAATTAGTGATTTAAACTTCCTGTGCAAGTACTTTCAGTTAAGTAAAGATTATCAATAAACGCTTTGAATAACAGACATTTAAAATAACATTTCAGAGCTGTAGCAATTCCGGAATTAACAAAACAAGCGTTATGATTGTTGAAAGAATGCGTGTACTTTTACGGACGACTTTGCGAGGGGCGAATTGGCGAAGGGCGATGGGGCGAGGGGCGAGGGGCGATGGGGCGAGGGGCGACAAGGCGAGGGGCGAT
>CAZBZA010000544.1:0-2770 GCA_964495865.1 uncultured Lentimicrobiaceae bacterium | reverse complement strand
AATCGCTAAATTAATCGAGTACGAACCAAAACCACAGAGAGGCACTGCAAAATTAAGCTATTTATCGGTCAATTGTTCAAATGGTTTTGAATATTAGCCGCGCAAGGTTCGCTTATGTAGTGTCATAGGCTTGATGGACTGGCGTTAGTGGAAAACGGTTCGACCTATAAGAACTTGAAAAGAGTAGGATATATATACAAAATCTAATAATAATGAAAACAAAAAAATTCCCGTTGATAATTTTACGGTTAGTCATCTGTTTTTTAGTGCCATATTTAACTATGTTTTCTATAAGCGTCAGCGCACAATCAATATATCAAGTTAATGGAAGGACAATACTAAAGAATAATAGCCAATATTTTGATATCACTACTGGGGACTCTATTATGGTGGACACTAAACACTTGACAATTGAATTTCATCAATCTAAAGAGTCGATAGGGCAATCTGAAATAATTACTCAATACAATGCAAAATTATTTCATTCTTCCATCAACAAACAATTTTTCTTTACTCTAGACACTCTAAATGACTATATAAGTACCTTGACTAACATAATTTCTGAGGAAAACATATCCAAAGTATATTTAAGTTATAAGTTTAAAGGGAATTTCGCTGATTACCTAAGTAGTGTTATGACTAATAACATGAATAATACGATTCCTGATGATCCATATTTTGATCCTGATTATAATAATGCTTATTTGACTAATATGCAAATGCCCGAAGCCTGGAGTATAGAAACAGGAAAATCAACTATTAGAGTAGGGTTTATTGGTTTAGGTTGTGACTGGAATTGTGCTGATTTACCACCATATAATTCAATTGGGTATAATTTTTTTGATGAATCTTCAAACACTTTTCCAATCCTGCCATTTCAGACAATAATGCATTGGGCTTCACATCAAGGAACAAGAGAAACATCTGTGATTTCAGCAAGGACTAATAATAATTTATACATGAGTGGAATTGCGGGTGGATGGAATGGAAATGGTGGAATTATTCCTGTTCAATATGTTGTTGGAGAGATTTTAGGTTTGGACGTTTATTATTATACCTCCTTTATTGCTGCAGCGATTGATAAATCAGTTGAAGATGATGTTAAGGTTATTAATTTTACTCTTAATCCACCTCCTTCTGCTGATATAAGTTCGGCGATACAGAACGCATATGATAAAGGGGTTGTGATTGTAGCATCTGTAGGAAAGTATTTTTATAATGATGACCATAGTATCTTATTCCCAGCGACTGAGGAACATGTGATCGCAGTAGGTGGTACAGAGCTAACAATGGACCAATTATCTGTAGGAGATAGATATTACTATGATGAAAAAAAGTGGTATGGTTATCCAAGTGGAAGTCGTTTTGGTAGTGGACTTGAAGTAACTGCCAATGCTAAAAATGTGGTTACTCTTTCTGGTTATATTCTCCCTTTTGGACCACAAACAACAAATGTCATGTATGACCTTGGTACTGAATATTCAACATCAATTGTTTCTGGGGTTGCTGCATTAATTCTCTCAGCTAATAATTGCCTCTCTCCAAATGAAGTAGAAAAAATACTCATAAATTCATGTGAGAAACTTGGAGGATATAGTTATAATTCTTCTGGCTGGTGTAATGAACTAGGATATGGTCGTGTAAACGCCAAAACAGCAGTTGAACTTGCGATGGGTGAACCTGGGAAAATCCTGACTTTTAATGAAACATGGGACCATAACAGAAGTTTCAGAGGCGATATTATTGTACCAAATGGTAAAACCCTTACTCTACAGAATATGACTCTAAAGATGTGGGAAAATGCAGGAATTACTGTTAATAAAGGCGGTACTCTCAATATCATTAATTCAACTATTACAGCTACATGCATGGGAATGTGGAAAGGTATAACCGTTGAGGGCGATAATGCTTTAACACAATACTATAACTCAAATCAGGGTTATCTTTCAATGCAGAATTCCACGATTATACATGCAAAAAACGGAATTACAACTACAACCGGTGGCGGTATAATTCAGGCAACAAACTCACAGTTCGAAAATAACACCAAGTCATTAAATATTGGTCAATACAGTCAGCCAAATTACCGCACCAGTTTTTCCGTCTGTGATTTTATAGTCACTAATGAACACCGCGATTGGGCCAATTTTCAGCACATTGCACACATTAATATGAATTCAGGGGCGAAATTTTACGGTTGCACTTTTTCTAACAACAACACATTACATCCAAATATTGGAAACGGGATTTATTCGACCGGAGCTAATTACACAGTAAAGAGCAGTTGTACTAATCCTTTAATTTCTCCCTGCCCGGAAGCTAACCTGATTAAGTCGCAGTTTAGCAATTTGGAATATGGAACAAAAGGGTACTATACATCGAATAAAATCCTGATCGACCTTGCTGAATTTAACAATAATATCTGCGGCATATACCTATCCAATTGCAGTTTTGCAGATATACTCAATTGCAAATTCACCGTTCCCGAATTTTATGCTCCCAGTGGTAAAGTACCATATGGTGCATATTTAAATTATTGCTCGGCATACCATGTCGAAAAAAACGACTACATAGGTGTTAATGCCAACACTACCGGTAATATCGGGCTTTATATCTATAATTCAGGCGGAGCGCAGAATTATGTATATAACAATACATTCAACAACCTGAGCCGGGCAACAGTGGCTGATGGTGCAAACCGTGTTACTGGTGGGGCAACCGGTTTGTGTTATAAATGCAACGATTTTACCAGCAATGGCACCGATATTGA
>CAZBZA010000543.1:0-2771 GCA_964495865.1 uncultured Lentimicrobiaceae bacterium | reverse complement strand
TTAAACATTAATATTCATTTTAAAAATTGTAGTATGGACAAAATTCAGGAGAACAAAAACAGCAACTTCCAGGGATTAGGCGAGTTTTTTAACATCAATGAACTAATAGTTACTCAATTACCTGTTGGTGGGGTGCTATTGGGCGAATTCAGAGCAAATTGCAATAGTATCAACGACCTTGCTTCCAGGCAGCTGGTGAACAGGTCGGGGCTCAGAGATAACAAAGAAATGCTTCGTGATGCCAATATCGTTGCATGCCTTGATATAGCCAGCAGAATTTTTGCCTTTGCCACTATGCAGGAAAATGCGACACTTATTAAGGAAGCAAAGTACAACGAATCGGAACTTCGAAAAATGGCTGACACAAGGTTGGTTGCAAAAATAACAGCGCTCATTGCCCTGGCCGAAAAACATGCCCCTGAACTTGTGGTATATGGCGTTACTGCCACAAGTATAGCCAACCTGGTAGCTGCCAACGAGGCTTATGCTACTGCTATACCACAACCCAAACTTGGTATTGACGAAAACAAACAGATTACAAGTGAGCTCAACAGGTACATTAAAGCGAATGATGCCATACTCCGAAAAATGGATGCCCTTGCCGAACTTCAAAAAGCAAGTAATCCTGTGTATTATGCATCGTATAGAAATCTTCGCAAAGTGGTTCAGTTTGGTAAAGGTTCGCTTGCCATGACAGGCTCTGTGCTAGATGCTGATACCCAGGAAGGAATTCAGAAGGTTAAAATCGGCATTGAAATGGCTAATGAAGATGGTAAAACACCTAAAGCCGGATCTGAATTGATGAAGAATGTTAAATTTACTTCACCAAAAGGAAATTTCGATATAAGAACTATGCCCGAAGGCCGCTACCTGCTTACTGTAAGCAAACTGGGTTACATTACACAAGTAATGAGTGTAAATGTTGTAGCAGGCGAAATGTGTCGTGTGGTTGTGAATTTGGTAAAGGAATAGTTGAGAATGAACTTTTATTAAGAAACCCTGCTACAAAGCGGGGTTTTTGGTTTTAAAAAGTTAGGCAAGTTGTTGATTTCCGTTTGCGGGTACCAGCTTACATTAAAAAAAGAATAGTGAATAAAGGGGCTGCTACAGTTAAATTGCTGCCAGCTCAAAATCATACAGATATGCATTTTAAAACAAAAGGAATTTGCCAACATGCATGCAGAATTTAACTTTGGCAATAAATTCATGATAAAGTACAGGCTTTCAGAAAATTAAACAAGAATTTTTTTTTACAAAAATTACATATTTCTCTTTCCTGTTTGGACTTAATTACTAATTTTACGATCTTAAATCCAAGCATAAAATCCTTCTTCGATGTCAAAATATATACTGCTGATTGCCCTTCTGGCAATGGCTTGTACAAAGGGAATATCTCAAATAACTACAACTGACTTTTCTGAAAACTCTCTGCCTGCAAATACAACATTTGCGAGGTTCGATCATTCAGATGAAAGATATGACTACTTCTATATCCAGCTCCATCAATTTCATACAGATTTTGAAAGGTATTATTTTTATAATCAGTGTGCTTCAAAAAAAATATTTATGTTCACAAAAGCTGATTTTGGTGCTGATTCAGCTTTATTTATGATTAAAACATATAGCAGAGAGTACTCAAGTATACTTATTAATGAGCTTTTTGAAGAAACAAGGAATGCTGAGTTAACTTTAGATGCAGCTCATAAAAATGAGTATTTGAAAGATTCGCCTTTCGATTATGCATCAAAAACTGGTTCCGTTATAAAACCACCTGCTAAAGGCACAACCGAAATTATACCATGTGAATCTGCACAAGTTTCATGTAGCGGAAATACATACACTTTTCCAGCTGCTACTTCCGGAAATCCACCTACGTCTGTTAATGGATATCCTAATTATGGTTGCCTGAATTCATATCCTTGTCCTTCATGGTATTTTATGCAAGTAGGAGTAGCTGGGGATATTACTATTATGATGTCACAAGAAAATCCTGAAGTAACAATTAATCCTGAGAGAGATCTCGATTTTATATGCTGGGGGCCATTTTCAAGTTTATCTGCAGGGTGCGCGACCGGATTAACGGGAAATTGTACATCGTGTCCGAATAATACTAGTAACCCGAATTTCTATCCAAGTGGAAATATTGTTGATTGCAGTTGGTCGAATAACAATGAAGAGTATTGTCATATAAATAATGCTCAGGTTGGTGAAATATACATATTACTGATGACCAATTTTTCGCAGGATGTGGCTGAAATCACTTTCGCCCAAACAGGAGGCATTGGTGTTACCAACTGCGATATCGTATTTAACTGTGGAATTATTGCTGTTACCACTAATCCAACAGCATGTTCGCCGGCAACAAACACGTATAATCTTTCGGGGCTTATCGAATTTACCAATCCACCGGCAAACGGCACGCTCACTGTAACTGATGTTACTGCTATACCTAATGTTTCGCAGGTTTTTACAGTAACGCCTACATTTACCAGTCCGCAGGCATATAATTTAAACAATATCACATGCGATGGCACTGTGCATACTATTACTGCCAGTTTTTCAGCAGATGTAAATTGCAACTTAACTGATACCTACAGCGCGCCAACATCAATTTGCCCTATCGCAAGCATTAGCGGAGGCGGAGCTATCTGCGATGATGGAACATCAACAGCTACGGTTATAATTGATCTGGTAGGAACAGGTCCATTCGATTTTGTATATTCATTCAACACTGTTCCGCAACCACCCATAACCGGCTATAACGGGCCTTT
>CAZBZA010000542.1:0-2776 GCA_964495865.1 uncultured Lentimicrobiaceae bacterium | reverse complement strand
TCCTTTCCAAACAAGATCTGCATTCTGGGAAAAGCCTTGATTGAACGCTATCATTTTTATGGGGAACTTGCATCGGATGGACCGGCCTTATAAAACAGGAATTGGTTTTCAAGGAAGGTTTTTAGTGCGTGGGGCATTTCAAGCCATGCAGAAATGAGCCAACGACCCAAAGCCAGGCAACTCTAAAAAATCATCATGGCGAACCGAACATGACAAGTAGAATCAAGAAAATTGCGAGTATTATTCTTTTGTCATGGAGCTCAATCTGACCCGTAAAAAATTAACAATTTCAGATTAATGGCTTGCGTGGCGTGGCAAAAACCTGACGTAGAAATAGCCATGATACGTGCTTAAGTTATTAATTCAGATTGATTTATCATGGCGTATTAGATATGACCCGGAAAAAATAAGAAATGACATATCAAAAGCAATCCTGTTTTATAAAGCCTTGAGCTTTTATTCGCGTATTGCCTATTTTTAAAGGAGCTCATGAGACGCTTCGCTAAGTTCTTTGTTACTTTCTTTTGCGTCAAGGCAAAAGAAAGTAAGACGAGAGCTTGTTAGATCAAATTTTCAAAACTTCAACCGCACTAATTGTCAGAAGTCAGGAAATCTTATTCTTCAAAATTTGTTTTCAGCACATCAAAATAATATTTATCCGTGTAAATCTATCAACCGGGCTTAATACATTTAAATCTGATCCAAAGATTCTTCTTACAAAAATCCTGTATAACCGGGTTATCCTGAACTGATTTATATTAAAATCTGACAGAAAATTATATCTATATTTACCTATTGATCAGTTAATTATACGTTAAAAATAATTCCCAACAGAATGTTTTATCCTGCCGGGAATTTAAAATATTTAATGTGGAAAAGTTCAATTCCCGTTTGCCGTAAAAACAAACCTGGAGACGGTAGAAATCACTTTTCAGGAATGAGCTACTATAAACTTACATATCCCAAAACGTTGCTATTCAGGTTTTGCATGAAACAGCAGCAATGGCTTGCCGGTTTCGCTGTATATTTTCCTCGAAACACTCGGGATAAATATTTTTTCGAGAAGGTTGCGTTTGTGTGTTGTAACTGCCAGTGCGTCAATCTTATTGTCACGGATATAGGTCTCCAGACCAGCTAGCAGGTTATCGCTGATGATGTTATTAAAACTGATATCAACATCCTTGTATTCATTTAAGAGATGAGTTTTCAGTTCATCAAGTTTAACTGAATCCCAGGGCTTTTTTTCAACCAGGCATATATGCACGCAATGAATCTTGATATTAAATGGTGCAAGCATATTTATCAACCGGTTGAGGGCCGAATAATCCGAAGGATCAAAATCGGTGGCATACAAAACTGATTTTATATCACCAATTGTATTAACAGTTCCTGCGGGAAGAGCCAGAACAGGTACGATCGCATTTTCGATCACTTTACTCACCACCCTGCCAAAAGCTTTGTAGTTGTCGCGGGTAAGTCCGCGGGTACCCATAATAATAAGTGCAGGCCTGTATTTTTTGCTATACTCAAGTATTTCGTCAGTACTGAAACCATTTATCAGCTTTGACGTGACACGGATATTGGCATGGTTTTCCTTGATAGACCATATTTTAAGCTTATGTTCCAGCTTAAGCATATTTTCGCGGGCACTTTTTTCGATCTCGCGTAAGCTTTCAACCAATTTGATCTGGTACGAATAATGATCGGCATAAGGCGATACATCAATGGCCGGGTTATAGAATACATGCACCAGCTTAACTTCGGCTTTATATTTGGCTGCCAGGGTAACTGCAAACCGGCATGCGTTAAACGAAAATTCCGAAAAATCGACAGGCACCAATATGCGCCTGATAATCTGTATTTTTTGAATGGCCTGTTCTTTTGCTTTTCCGGTATCGTGCGAAGAAAGGGCAATTATCTTCAATGCACTTTCCACGTCTTTTTGTTTCACCCGGATATCGACATGACCATGCGAGAGTACCGTATCCTTTGGGACCAGGAAACAATCAATGCCGCTATCCTGCAGTATGATCTGAAGCAGTAAGGCTCTTGACCATGCAAATTGTCCTACTGTAATAATCCGTTCTTTTAAAAGTTTCATGTTCCCTCCTTGTGTATTAAAGAAACGTAAAGTACAATTACAAATATAGTAAATATTTGGCCAAAAACCATGGAAAAGTTAAAATAGATAATGCTGACTGCCATCATAACCTCCGCTAACCTGGCCGAAAATAGTACAAATATCACGTAATGTGCAGATTATAAACCAATTTGCAGCCCCGGAGATGCAGGTTTTATACTTTGCAGCGTAAAAATTCATATCTTTGCAAAAATCAGAATTTTATGCAACGCAACAGCAGGCCGGGAAAGGGAGCCCCGAAGAATAGTGATTCCCGGCCGAAGAGAAGTTCATCCACAGGAAGTGGCAGACCTTCATCAACAGGCAGAAGTTTCAGCAGAAGCACAGGAAAGGACGAGCGTCCGCGCCGTTCATCCGACAATGGCGGAGATGGCGAAAGCCGTCCGCGTCGTGCATTTGGAACTTCCGAGCGCAGCGAGAGCCGCCCTCCACGTAGTTATGGAAGCAGCGAAGGCCGTGAAGGCACTCCGCGCCGTACTTATGGCAAAAGCAATGAAGGTGAAAGACCGGCACGCCGTCCGTTCGACAAAAGCGGTGATGGCGAAAGACCAGCTCGTCGTCCATTTGATAAAAGCGGTGATGGCGAAAGACCAGCACGTCGCTCATTCGACAAAAGCGGTGATGGCGAAAGACCAG
>CAZBZA010000541.1:0-2787 GCA_964495865.1 uncultured Lentimicrobiaceae bacterium | reverse complement strand
CCCGTAGGGACGATATATTATTTTAACCGGCCAACAATGATTCTAAATTATAAAAAGGCAGAACTGCACTACGATAGAAAAGTGTAATAAGAATCATGCCATAAAACGCCTATCAAAATCATAATCAACAAAATAAACGGTTAAAAATATTTTCTAAATTCTGACTGATTGTCTCAGAAAGCTTTAACAAGGTTGCAGGTTTTTCTCCAAAAAAGTCCTGTCTCATATTCCTCAAAAAAGCAAAAAGCAGTACCAACATTAATTTGCTGTTGGTACTGCTTTCGTTATTAATACTCCGGCTCAGTCGGCAATTTATTTCTAATTTAGTTTGACTTGTTTACTGTTTTAAATTTGGATATGACCAGTTGAAAGCGACATTTTTCAAAAATCATGCCTGGAATAAAACCTTTTGCACAATTAATCATGGGCATTAAGCATCGAATCGGGTAACTATTTACATTCTACACCTATGGATGATTTATCAAAATCGGCACGTTTTAAAAGGTTTTCATTAGCTTGTAGCACTGCTTTGGATGGCCTGCTGCTATTGGGTGCTGCACCTGTAAGTGAGGGCGATTTGAAAGTATTGGTCAGTTCGATGTATTGATTCTGAGTCCATGAGAAACCCAGGCTATTCCAATAGGTGTAATTGTTCGGGAGGTACTCGTAATAGGCTCTCACACTTGTATTAGTAAATGCCCTGTAATACCCTATACTATAATTCACATAATCGTTGGGAATAAGAATATAGTCAACAGTTTCCGAAGCCAGTCCGTAATTTACATAAAGTGGTGTTAACGGGTAAGATCCGCTGTTACGCAAAAACAGGAAGAAGTAATCGTTGGAAACATTAAGTGTATAATTAATATTTCCACCGGTAAGGCTTATAATGTTACTCCATTCAATTGTTAATCCAATCAGTTCGCCCGATCCGGTAGTACCTTGAGTATATGCATAATATGAAATACTACTACCGGTAACCGCATAAAATGTGGCGCTGCTTTTTGAAGGAATGATTTTGGTTGTACCCCCCATGGTTACATAAATATCGGTAAAAACAGGATTGTTAAATGTAACTGTGGTGCTAAGTGCTGCATTCTGAATGGTCACAAGCTTGGTGATTGAAGTAGAGCCACTTTCATTGCTTGCAGTGAGTTTAGCATTAAAAGAGCCTCCCTGGGTATATATGTGCGAAGGATTCACTTGTGTTGAAGTTGTTCCATCCCCGAATTCCCACAAATAAGAAGTGGCATCAGATGAAGTATTTGTGAAGTTAACTTCGCAGGGCGCCGGATTAATATTTCCGCCAAAGGTGAACCCTGCAACAGGAGCTGCTTTTAAAACAGTAACGGTTTGTATGGAGCTGTTTGTTCCGCCAACGCCAATAGCTGTAAGTTTTACATTGTAGTTACCACTGTTGGTGTAGGTGTGTTTTGTATCCTTCTCGGTAGAAGCGGCACCATCGCCGAATTCCCATAAATAGGAAGTTGCGTTGACCGAAGCATTTGAGAAAAACACTTCACACGGAGGTGGATTGTAATCGCCTGAGATTGTAAAAACCGCTACAGGAGCAGGATTAGTTATTGTAATGCTTTTTGTGATACTGTTTGTGCCGCCTTCGCCGATTGCAGTAAGTTTAACAATAAATGAGCCACTGCCCGAATATATGTGTTTTGTATCCTTATCGGTTGAGGACGTTCCATCGCCAAATTCCCAGAAGAATGATGTGGCGTTGGTAGAAGAGTTAGAGAAAAACACCTCACTGGGAGCAGGTTTATTATCGCCTGTTACGCTAAAGTTGGCGATAGGTGCCGGTTTGGGTTCATCTTTTTTGCAATTTGAAAAAATCAGTGCTACTGTAGCTAAGAGGAGTATTCGGGTAAAAGTTTTTAGCATTTCGAGTTTATAAAGAATTAAATTACCTACTCATTCGCTTTTCGGTTTCCGCGTTTGGTTTATTTGCTTTAAATTTCTTAAGGAGAGGCAGTGTCTGGTATATGTAAAAATCGAAATATAACAATTTTCAATTTTTATAAACAGGTTTATCCGGCAATTGTTCAATTGATATTTGAATATTTATAAAACAAGTCATTTAGAATGGCTAATACGGTATTAAAAGCGTACTGGGAACCTTCCTGAAAGTTCAATTGTATGAAATTTGGTAAGAATTAATCTTTCAAATCAATAAAAAGCTGCAATTTGTAGTGGCGAGGCAGAAAAACAGGAAAAGGTTTTTTAGATAGGGTAAAACAGCTGATTACTAAAAATTTATAACAAACAATTAACAGTGTATTGTTCTTAAAGAATGATTTTCTGCACGCCAGTAATTGAAATCTTTCCCTGGACAGTTCAATCCATGAATTCAATTCTCAGATTACCCAAAACCTGGGTGGACTATTGGCGCAAAATAGGTTTTATATTGAACCCGGGACTACCATCAGCCTTTCAGTTCATCATTGTACTGTTGTGGTTATAAATGCTGTTGCACGTCAAATTGCCGGTGTATTAACCGGAATTATTTCCTATTAAAAAATATTTTTGGTTTTATCGTAAGTGCACAACAAATCTCAGCCCGCCATTAGCGCAGGGATTACCCGGTGTATGTGGGCAAGATATCAGGATTTTATTCTTAGGAAAGTATTATCCCTTTGCGGTTGATCCGGCTCATGTACCGGGTTTTGGCTTCCACAGGGTCAGCATCCTGTGCAATGTAGATGGTTGTTTTGTGATCGATGATCACAGCCTGTAACTTACTCAGATTTGGCGACTCGCAATGATTACTCTTTT
>CAZBZA010000540.1:0-2795 GCA_964495865.1 uncultured Lentimicrobiaceae bacterium | reverse complement strand
AAAATATGTGCCATCGGTGTTCGTGTAAGCCGCGGTGTGAGCATGCATGGCTTTGCATTTAATGTGAACACAGATTTATCGTACTTTAGCCTTATCAATCCCTGTGGATTTACGGATAAAAAAGTGACTTCGTTGCAGGCGGAATTGGGTATAAAAATGGATATTGAAGAGGTGAAAATAGTATTGAAAGAGAAAATTGCAGAGGTTTTCACTATGGAAATAACAAACTTGTAACTAATGGATTCAATAAAATCAATCTGCGTTTTCTGTGGTTCAAGCGCCGGAAGCCGCGAAGAATATTCTGCAAAAGCACGTGCCCTGGGACTACTTTTTGTTGAAAAAGGAATTACACTCGTTTACGGCGGCAGTAACGTGGGACTTATGCATGTACTTGCCGATACCATGATGCAGGCTGGCGGTAAAGTGATTGGGGTAATGCCTCACACACTGATCCAACGCGAAGTGGCTCACAAAGCAATCACTGAATTTCATGTAGTTGAAACCATGGCTGAACGCAAAGCAGTGATGGACAAACTTTCGGATGCTTTTATTGCCATGCCCGGCGGAATAGGAACGCTGGACGAACTTTTTGAAGTAATGAGCTGGAACCAGCTTGACCTTATTACCAAACCGGTTGCGCTTTTTAATGTACTTGGCTATTGGGATCTTTTGCTTTCGTTTCTTGATCATTCAGTAGATCAACGATTTGTAAAGCCTGAGCATCGCACAAACCTGATAGCCGAAAGCAACGAAGAAATGCTTCTTGAAAAGATTTTAAACTATAAGCCTGTTAAAGTGGATGGCGGTAAATGGATTAAGGAATTGAAAAATGGATATATATAATGCTGGCCCTTTCACCGAGATTAAAAACGTTAGAGATAAAACATCACCTCCCGTTTTTTCCTACCGCCTAAAGTTTGACTAATCGCTGCATACCCTTTTCGTGATTCTGAGTGATTTCTATAAAATAAATGCCCGGTTTCAAATTGTTTGACTGGATTTGTGTATCAGTTTGAATACTGCCTTTCATAACTACTTGTCCATGAATATTGAAGACACAATAAGACAATTCTCCTTTAATGTAATCATCGGTAAGAATCGTAAAACTATTTTTGACCGGATTGGGAATTATAGTGAAAACAAGGTTTCTGACAGGCTTGTTTACTGAAAGATAATAAGGATATTCGTAAGCTCCCATATCAATTCTTCCGTTCTCAATACGTGGCTCTCCAGCCAGATCAAAAACCGGCAGATTGAATCCGGTAGTATCTACTGAACCTTTATCAATACAAGGAGAATAAAAGGATAAACTGTAAGGACTCCCTGCCAGGCCTGAGAACATCGGATCAGAACTGATTAAATCAGTGAAGGAACATGAACTTGAAGAGTTGAAAATAACACCTGCCGTGTCGGATTCAAGATTACTATTTTCAATTAGTAAAATGCTGTTATCTAGAATAATCTGACTCCCGGCCACTGTATCCGCAGGATTATTCAGAACCGAATTGAAAACATTCAATGTGCTGTTACTACATTTAATCGCATAGTAGTTATTACTAATAATTGTTGAATTTATTACATCCAATTGAGAACCTTCAAGCTCAATTCTTAATCTATTATTCAAATATTTATTGTTATACATCAGATTCCCGATCATTTTACCCTGAGCACCTAGAAAGTGCAGTTCGGACTTGTAGTTGCTGGAACGGTTGTTACAAAGTATGTTATTAGTTAAAAGCAAGTCCGCACAAGCCCATGCCGTTATAGCTGCTCCATTTCCATAATCAAGATAGTTTTCCTCGATTAAATTGTTTTTAATAGTAATATTGTTTGATTGCAATATATATATTCCTCCTCCTTCCGCCACCCCATAGCCTGAAGTCAGGAATTGTTGAGCAATGTAATTATTATCAATTACAACATTTGAACAACTGTCCAAATAAATACCACCACCCCAAAACGCATAATTATTCCTAATAACATCGTTATATCTGATAATTGCAGAAGAATTCTTTGCTACTATTCCGCCCCCGCAACTGTACCAGCCCCCAAATTCATTATCTCTGATTTTGTTATGTTCAATAGTAGGGGAGCTGTTATTAATATAAATTCCCAATCCGATAACCGGTGGTGTTGCAACTGGAGTATCATCAAATGCGTTGGTAATCGTAAATCCTATGAGTCGGGCAGCATGGGTTTCACCGCCGCAAAATCTTACGAGCCGCGAATTCTGATGATTGCCGTTAATAACCGTCTGATTGATGATTGAAGTATCACCGGAAAGCAGATAATAACTTGCAACAACAATATCTTTTCCAGTAAAATCAATATACTCAAAATATACTCCTGGCATCACTAAGACTGTATCCCCTGATACAGAAGCGTTAATCCCTTCCTGTATTGAATTGTATTCACCTGACCCTGTTGCAGAAACAATAATAATATTGGCATATGATACACCTGAAATAATCAAAATAAAAAGGATAACAATAATATTTTTCATACTTGCTTTTTTGCAAATATAAGTATACATCTGGCAACGCTAATTACTTTCCCTCAAATTATTTTGTTTATACAAGAGCTTCCACTATTTTTAATAAAATAAGCAATCAAAGAGATGAACAGAATAATCCAATGAATTGCACTATTTTTGAGCAATAATTACTACCACATGCTCATTATTGGAATTACCGGAACATTAGGCGCAGGAAAAGGAACCATTGTTGATTACCTTGTAAAGGAAAAGGGATTTGTACACTTTTCGGTCAGGGGATTTTTAATTGAGGAAATTCAAA
>CAZBZA010000539.1:0-2803 GCA_964495865.1 uncultured Lentimicrobiaceae bacterium | reverse complement strand
AGTCCTGTAATCTGTGCTATCATCATAGTTAGCAGGGCATACGAAGCAATATTGAAAGGAACGCCAAGGAAAATATCCGCGCTGCGCTGGTACAACTGGCACGAAAGTTTTCCATCAGCCACATAAAACTGGAACAATAAGTGGCAGGGCGGAAGTGCCATATCCTTAATCATTCCCACATTCCATGCACTTATAATAATTCGGCGCGAGTCAGGATTTTTGCGGATTGTTTCTATTACCTGGCTTACCTGGTCGATATAAGTACCGTCAGCTGCCGGCCATGAGCGCCACTGGTAACCGTAAACCGGACCCAGATCTCCATCGGCATCGGCCCATTCGTCCCAGATAGATACTTTATTGTCGTGCAGGTATTTAATATTGGTTTCGCCTTTCAGAAACCACAGCAACTCGTGAATGATGGACCGTAAATGCAGTTTCTTGGTGGTAACGGCAGGAAACCCTTCCGCAAGGTTGAAACGCATCTGGTAGCCAAACACACTGAGTGTTCCGGTGCCTGTGCGGTCCTCCTTTTTTATGCCGTTTTCAAGAACATGTTTTAGTAAATCGTGGTATTGTTTCATTGATGTGATAAAAGATCTGATGGTTTATACTTCTTATTAAAGAGGCAATAGTTTGAAGTCTGAAGTTTTCTGGTTTTCTCTTATTAAAAAAACAATGTGTTATTTTAGATTGTACCTTGGGACTTCTTTTTTTTTCAAACTTCCGGCTTCGGACTAAGGACTTCCGGCTCCGGTCCTTTCCTTAAGCTTTTTAATGCGCAACTGTTCCCATTGCCTTGGCATCATGCTTGTGTTTGAATACCAATGCAAATGCAATTGTAACAACAAATGCATATATAGCGAAAGATAACCATATTCCCGGCCAATTTTTTACATGAGTTATCGGGTCTTCAAACCATTTGGCTATTGCTAATCCAGCTATCAGATTTCCCAGTACTGCACCTACTCCGTTGGTCATAAGCATAAAAACTCCTTGTGCTGAAGATTGTATTTTCGAATCAGTGTTTTGCTCAACAAACAAAGCTCCTGATATATTGAAAAAGTCAAAAGCCATACCATAGATAATGCATGAAGTGATAATAAGAATAAAGCCAAAAGTTGAATCTTCTGCTATTCCGAATAACCCAAAACGTAACACCCAGGCTATCATACTAAAAAGCATTACATTTTTAATACCAAACCTTTTCATAAAGAATGGAATTGCAAGGATAAACAGTGTTTCAGAAATCTGTGAAATTGAAAGGATTATTGTCGAGAAATTATTGATGAGCTCACCTTTGGGAAATACTGTTGAATCTTGTAAAAAACTATCGCCATAAGCATTGGTTAATTGCAATGCTCCTCCGAGTAATAAACTGAAAGCAAAAAACAGAACCATTTTCTTTTGTTTGAACAAAACAAAAGCTTCCAGCCCCAGCTTTTGAACTAAGGTCTTTTTTGCAGTAGATGTATCTTCTCTCTTTTTTATGACAGGTAAAAAGAAGAAAGAAAATAATGATAATATAAAAGCAAAAATGGCTGAAATAATAAAAGAAACCTTAATACTCTGTCCAAAGCCCCATTCTTTTGTAAAAATGTTAGTAACCCACATTGCAACTATAAAGCCAACGGTTCCCCATACCCGAATAGGCGGAAAATATGTAATCGGATCTTTTCCTTCATCTTTTAAAATGCTGAAGCCTATGGAGTTATTAAGGCCAATGGTTGGCATATAAAAACTCATTGCAACTAATAGTATCCAGAAAAAAGGAATCGGCGCATTGATCATTGGCAGAAAACACATTGTTACGCCAAAAAGCAGATGCAGTATGGCATAAACATAATTTGCCTTCCATTTATCAGCAATAATTCCGAATAAAGTGGGCATAATAAGAGATGCAAATCCCATTGTAGAAAAAACTAATCCGAACTCTGCACCATTCCATTGTTTTTCGACAAATCCGTAATGACCAAGTGTCATCATCCACGCTCCCCAAACAAAGAATTGCAGGAAACTCATCAGTATTAAGCGATTTTTGATAGTCATTGTAGTCCGGTTTAGTTTTGATTTCGATAAAATGTGTATTTCTACTTTTCAATTGATTTGACAATTTTCTTCAAAACTGAATATAAAAAAACAATCCTGAAAAATAAGGTGTCGTTGGAATTGATCTGATTGTTTGGGTTTATTTCCGTTTCCTGATTTCATCGCGGATAAGCGAGGCCTTTTCATAATCTTCATCTTCAACAGCCTGCTGAAGTTCTGCTTCAAGTTCAGCAAGACTCAGGCCACGGAATGTTGAAGGTGAGTCGTCGTCGGACAGATCATCAGTATTTTCAACAGGCTGATCATCCTCTTCAAAAAGAATCCCTGCCTGCGACATAATCTCCTCTGTAGTGTAAATAGGGCAATGAAACCGGATGGAGAGAGCTACGGCATCGGATGTGCGCGAATCAATTTCGTTGATAGTTAAACCACTATCGCACACAAGCGTAGCATAAAAAATACCTTCATGAAACCGGGTTATCTGAACTTCTGTAATTGTAATACCGAAAGTTTTGGCGAAATTGAAAAACAAATCGTGAGTTAAAGGCCGCGAAGGTTTCATTTTTTCGAGCTCCAGGGCAATAGCCTGTGCTTCGTAATGGCCTATAACGATTGGTAACCGGCGTTTGCCATTTACCTCGCCCAGCACCAGTGCGTACGAATTGGACTGAGCCTGACTATAGCTTAGACCTACAATAATGAGTTCAATTTTTTTCAAAGTCGGTTGTCAGTAATTGCAAATCAATAAATTAGGGGA